>CAZVPS010000262.1:0-3251 GCA_964629105.1 uncultured Anaerolineaceae bacterium | reverse complement strand
ACACGGCCGATGTCCACCTCGGGGCACGCCACGCCGACCTCGGCGAGCAGGCGGCCGCACAGCGCGAGCGGCAGTTCGCCGCGTTCCGGGCGACCGTCGACCTGGCGCTGGCGGAGAAGGTGGATCTCGTCCTGATCGCGGGCGACTTCTTCGACTCCAACACCCAGCCACGCCGATCGGTCGAGCGGGCGGCCGCGGAGCTCAAGCGCCTTGCCGAGGCGACGGTCCGCACCGTGATCATCCCCGGCACCCACGACGTCTACGACGGCGCGTCCGTCTACCGGGCCTACGATCTGGCCGCGATGGCCGGCCTCCCGCCCGACACGGACCGCCTGGTGGTCCTCACCCCGGACCGCGCCGACGTGCTCCTCGGGACGCTCGACGTGGTCGTCCACGGCCGGGTCTTTGCCACGAAGCGCGCCCCGCGCAGCCCCCTGGCCGGGTTCAGCGTCGCCGCCGACGACCGGGCGACCTGGCACGTCGGCATGATCCACGGGTCGCTGAGCATTCCCGAGAAGACCGAGCACGACGAGGTCGTCTTCACGAACGACGAGGTGGCCGCCTCCCACCTCGACTACCTCGCGCTGGGGCACTGGCACTCCACCCAGCGCGGTCGGGCCGGGGCCACCATCTGGGCGTACAGCGGCGCCCCGGAGCCTGTCGCCGTCAACCAGGATCGGGCTGGGAACGTGCTCCTCGTGACCCTGGAGGAGAGGGGCGGTGGACGCCACGTGGCGGTCGAGGAGCGCCGGGTGGGGCGGACCCGCTTCGAGGGCCTGGAAGTCGATGCCGCGGCCGTGGGCAGCCAGCCGGCGCTCGTGGAACAGCTCGCCGCCCTCGCCGATCCCGATCTCGTGCTCGACGTGCGGATCATCGGCGTGCGGCCCGACGACCTGGACCTGGCCACGGACGAGATCGAGCGCGAGGTGGCGGAGCGCTTCTTCCGCGTGCGCGTCCGGGACACGTCCGCGGCGGCGCTCCCGGATGGCCCCCTGCCGCCGCCGGACACGATTGCCGGCGCGCTCGTGCGGGATCTCGAATCGGAGATCGCCGAGCTCGAGGCGGCCGGCCGCGACGGCGATGCTCTCGAGGCCCGGGAGGCGCTCCGCCTGGCCCGCCTGCTGCTCGACGGGCGCGAGGTGACCCTGTGAGGATCACCCGGCTGCGCCTGCGCGACCTGAAGGTCCACCGGGACCTGGACCTTGAGCTTGCCCCCGGGCTGACGGTGGTCCGCGGGCCCAACGAAGCGGGCAAGACGACGATCCAGCGGGCGCTCGAGCTGGCCCTCTTCCGCAAGGTGACGGCCGGCGGTGCCGAGATCGACGCCCTTCGCAGCTGGGGATCCCCCGCCGACGGACGCCCCTGGGTTGCCCTCGAGTTCGTCCAGGAGGATCCCGAAGGAACACGCGTCGGGACGCTGGAGAAGGACTTTCGGGGCGCGAAGGGAACCGTCAGGCTCGTCCTCGACGGGGAGACCGTGACCGACCCGGCCCGTGCCGACGAGATGCTGGCGGACCTCACGGGGATTCCCGGCGAGAAGTTCTTCCGCTCCACCGCGTCGGTGCGCCACCACGAGGTCTTCGACCTCGCCCGGGACGAGGGAGCGCTGCGCGACCGGCTCCAGGCGTCGATCAGCGGCGCGGATCGCGGCACGAGCGCGGCGAAGCGGCGCCTCGACAAGGCTCTCCGCGAGCTCCAGGCCCGAGGCGAGCGCAACCCGGGCCGCCTGCGCGTGGCCGAGGAGGCCGTCGCCCGGTCTGAGACCGTCGTCGCCCAGGGCGAAGGACAGCTCCTCCAGCTCGAGCGCGATCGCGACGCCCTGGCGGGGGCCCGCGAGCGGCGCGCCGCCGCCGAGCACGTTCTCGCGGAGCGCCGCTCGCTGCTGGAGAAGGCGCGCCAGGCGGAGCGCCTGGTGGGGGAGCGGGCCGTGGCCCAGGAGCGCTTCGAGCGCTATCGTCAGGCCGTCGCGGTGGCGGACCAGATCGGCGAGCTCGAGAGGAGTCATCCGTCGGCGAACCCGCTCCCCGTCCTGCGCCAGGTCGTGGAGCGCACGCGAGTCCTGGACCGGCGCGTCGCCGAGCTGCGCGTCCAGCTCGGCGAGGAGCCCTCCACGGTCGACTACCAGGTCGTCATCCCCGAGCCCCGCTACCGGCCCTTCGCCTGGCTCGCCGTGCTCCTCGCCGTGGGGGGCGTGGCCGCGGTCGCCGTTGGAGTCTTCGCCGGCATCGCCGCCGCCGTCGCAGGGGGTGCCGCGGCCGCGGCGGTCGGGCTCCTCCTCGCCGCCCTCGCCCGCGCCCGCCGCCGGGCAGCCTTTGACTTCCGTCGCCAGATGCAGCTTCGCGACGTCGAGATCGCCCGACGCCTCCGGGGACGGAGCCAGCTGGAGGACGATCTTCACCGCGCCGAGGCCGACCTCAAGGCGCAGCTGGCCACCATCGAGGTCGACGATCCGAAGGCGGCGGAGGATCTCCTGGCCGGAGAGGACGCCCACGTCCAGGCGATCGAACGGGCACGGGCGCAGCTCGACGGCCTCGTCGGCAAGGAGCCGGTCGAGACGTTGCCGACCCTGCGCGACGCTGCCGCCCTGATGATCGAGCAGAAGTCCGGAGCCCTCGAGGCCTTGGGCCCCATCGCCAAGGAGCCGCGCGCCCGCGAACGCCTCGAGGTCGAGGTCCGGGACCAGGAGGGCGCCCTGGAGCGGGCCCGCGACGATGAGGCCGCCGCCCGGGCGCGGGTCGAGCAGAACCCGGTGGACGCCGAGCAGATCGCCGGCGAGGCCGAGCGCCTGGCGTCGTGGCGCGAGGAGCTGGCGGCCCTGAAGCGCCGCCAGCGGATCTACCAGAAGAGCCTCGACGCGATCGGCCGCGCCGAGACGGCGACGATGCGCACCGCGACGCGCTACCTCGAGAAGCGGATGCGGGGCGACATGGCCCGGCTCACGGGCGGCCGCTACCGCCGCGTCGCCGTCGACGACGCGACCCTCGACATCTCCATCTTCGCGCCGGAGCGCGGCGACTGGGTCACGATCGAGGAGCTGTCGCAGGGTACCCTCGACCTCGGCTACCTCGCGGCGCGCCTCGGCCTCGTCCGGCTCGTGACCCAGGATCGCCGCCCGCCGCTCATCTTCGACGACCCGTTCGTGACGTTCGACGACGCACGGGCCGAGCGGGCGATCGCGATGCTGCGCGACCTCGCCGCCGACTTCCAGGTCATCTACCTGACGACGTCCGACCGCTACGACCACGCGGCCG
>CAZVPS010000261.1:1880-3259 GCA_964629105.1 uncultured Anaerolineaceae bacterium | reverse complement strand
GCCGCGACCGCCGCCGCTTCCTCCTCGATCCGCGCGGCTTCGGCCCGCGCCGCGGCGATGTGGCGTTCGGCTTCGAGGCCGGCCGCAAGTCGACGCTCCCGCGCCGCGTGCTCGGCGCGCTCGAGGATAATGAGAGCCGACGGCTCCATGTGAGCACTCCACGGACGGGCCCGTGCGGGAGGCACCTGGTACCGGCTCTAGGGTCGCCGCGCCCCGCGCTGCACGCCAGTTACGGGCGACCCCGAACGGCGGGGCCGTTCGGCCCGGCCGGCGTGCGACCGGGGCCCGCGTTAGCGGTCCCGCGCCCGCCGCTCGCGCCGCCGCGCCTCGCGATGGGAGAGGGCCGGCGGCGCCTCGTCCGGGAGGACGCGAAGCCGGACCGAGGCCAGGATCGAGATCGCGCCCGTTGCCGCGAGGGCTCCCGCCGGGGCGAGCGTCGACGCGCCGAGCCCGAAGGCCGGGAGCGTTGAGACGGCGACCCCGACCGCGAGACTCAGCCAGGCGACGGTGAAGAGGCCGTCGTCGGGGACGCCGAAGGCGCGAGCGATCCGCGCGACGGCCAGGTAGCCGGCGCCGGCGACCACGCCCCAGATCCCGATGGCGATGAGGCTGATCCGGGGGTCGAACGTGGGCACGAGCAGGCCGGCAGCGCCCAGGACGAGGCCGGCGCCGGCAGCGCCCAGGAACGGAACGGTGCGGGCGAGACCGCCCGGCGCCCGGAACGCCGCGACGAGAAGGAGGACGCCGACCAGCGTCTGCCAGGCGGCGGCGCCCATCAGGGGCGTGACGAGGCCGGGCATCACCAGCGCGGCGGCGGCGAGGGCAGCCGCGCCACCGCCGGCGAACGCCCACCAGACACTGCGGCACATCTGCGCGATCGGGGGCATGGGCGAACGGGCTCCTAGGGCGGGGGCTGGTCGGATGCGAGTATGCGGGATCGGTCAGGCCGGGCGCTGGGTGCCCGGCCTGACGTCGTGCGGTTTGGTCGTGCGACGGGCGGCGGTCAGGACCGCGTCGTCCGGGCGACGTCGCGGGGCGACGTCCAGGAGCGGAGCGTCCGCATGTAGTTGGCGCGCTCGAACGCGGAGGGGTCCTCCACCGCCGACTGGCTGGCGCTGCCGCGCAGCTGGTCGACCGATTCGTACTCGTGCTCGGTCATCCAGGCGACGAGCTCGGCCTCGATCGTGCGGAGGTGCTCCGGCCCGTGGTGCAGGAGCGCGGAGGTCGTCATCGCGACGTCCGCGCCTACCATGAGCGCCTTCACCGCGTCCGTGCCGCCGTGGATCCCCGAGCTTGCCGCCAGCGACACGGCGGGGCCCACCTGCGGTCGGAGGATCGCCGTCCAGCGCATGGGCAGGCGCAGCTCGGACGGCCGGCTG
>CAZVPS010000261.1:0-1780 GCA_964629105.1 uncultured Anaerolineaceae bacterium | reverse complement strand
CCGGCTGGTAGAAGCGATTGAACAGCACCAGCCCGTCCGCGCCGCGGTCGACGGCCTGGCGGGCGAAGCTCGCCAGGGCCGAGTAGTACGGGCTGAGCTTGACGGCCAGTGGGATCGTGATCGCGCCGCGGACCGCCGCGACGAGCTCGAGATCCACGGCCTCCATGTCGGCGGCGGTCCTGGTGGGATCGGCCGCGAGATGGTAGAGGTTGAGCTCGAGCGCGTCGGCGCCCGCGTCCTGCATGAGTCCCGCGTAGCGGACCCAGCCGCCCGCGGTGGTGGCGTTGAGGCTCGCGATCACCGGGACGCCCGCCTGGGCCTTGATCCGCCGCAGGCGGGCGAGGTACTGGTCCCCGGCCCCGACGAACGAATCGATCGTCGGGAAGTACGCCAGGGCCTCCGCGAACTGCTCCGAGCCGGCCTCGAGGGACCGGTTGAGCTGGATTTCCTCGTGAAGGATCTCCTCCTCGAAGAGCGATGGCAGGACGATGGCCGCCGCCCCCGCGTCGACGAGCTGGAGCACGGAGTCGAGCTCGCCGGTCAGCGGGGAGGGCGACGCGACGAGCGGCGAGCGCAGCTCGAGGCCGAGGTAGCGGGTCCGGAGATCGACGGTCACGCCTCGTCTCCCTGGTCGTCGGTGCGCGGGCGAGGGCCGTCGCCGGCCTCGGGATGCGCGTCGGGGTCGTGGTGGACGTGGGGCACGCTGCGGTGCATCGCCGCCAGCTGCTCGTAGTAGCGCCAGCGCTCGTCGACGTCGGCCTGGGCGAGCTGGGCGAGCTCGGCGGCTCGCTCGGGATGCGTCCGGGCCAGGACGGCGAATCGGGTCTCGCTGGCGACGAACTCGCTGACCGGGATCGACGGCCGGGACGAGTCGAGCTTGAAGGGCTGGCCGCCCTCCGTGTCGCTCGGCTGGAACCGGTAGAGCGGCCAGTAGCCGCTCCTGACCGCGTCCTTCTGGTGGGACATGGACTTCCCCATGTCGATGCCGTGGGCGATGCAGGTGCTGTAGGCGATGACGAGCGACGGCCCCGGCCAGGCATCGGCCTCGAGGAGTGCCTTGGCCGTCTGCGCGTCGTTCGCGCCCATCGAGATCTGGGCGACGTAGACGTCGCCGTAGGCGCGGGCGACGGCGCCGAGGTCCTTCTTGCCCCGGGACTTGCCGGCCGCGGCGAACTTCGCCACGGCACCGCGCGGGGTGGCCTTCGACGCCTGGCCGCCGGTGTTCGAGTAGACCTCGGTGTCGAGGACCAGGATGTTGACGTTCCGCCCGGAGCTGAGGACGTGGTCCAGGCCTCCGTACCCGATGTCGTAAGCCCAGCCGTCGCCGCCGATGATCCAGATGCCCTTCTTGACGAGGTCGCCGGCGAGGGCGAGGAGGTGCCGGGCGTCGGACTGCAGGTCGCCGTCGACCCGGCCGAGGAGCTCGCGCAGGCGCTCGACGCGCTCGCGCAGGAGCGCGATCTCCGCCTCGGTCTCCTGGCTGGTTTCTAGGATCTCGCGGACGAGGTCGTCGCCGACGGCGGGAGCGACGCGCTCGAGGAGCTGGCGCGCGTGGCCGGTCTGCACGTCGAGGGCGAGACGCATCCCGAGGCCGAACTCGGCGTTGTCCTCGAAGAGCGAGTTGTTCCAGGCCGGTCCCCGGCCGGCGCCGTTCACCGTCCATGGGGTGGTCGGCAGGTTGGCCCCGTAGATCGACGAGCAGCCCGTGGCGTTCGCCACGATCATCCGGTCGCCGAAGAGCTGGGAGACGAGCTTGAGGTACGGCGTCTCGCCGCAGCCG
>CAZVPS010000260.1:0-3272 GCA_964629105.1 uncultured Anaerolineaceae bacterium | reverse complement strand
AGCGAGGATTCCTGGAGCGCCGCCGAACGGGACATCGCCGGCCGAGTATCGCACGCGCGCCCGGGGCGCCGGCATGCTCCGCGGACGCAGGCGTACCGGCCAACTGATCGTGATCGGCCGCGCGGAGGACGAGATCCGCGACCGGGTCATCCTGCCGGCTTGTCGCGCTGGCCCGCGACGGCAGGGCGCGGATCGCCGTGGTCGCGACCGCCTCGTCGCTCGTGGCCGAGGTGGGAGAGCGCAGGCGGTGGATGTTCGCCGATCTCGGCGCTGCGCTCGTGGATCCTAGTCTGGTCCAGGCCCGTCAGGCGGCCAACGACGACACCGACGCCGCCCTCGTCCACGGGGCGACCGTGCGTCTTCCTGACCGGCGGGCACCAGCTCCGCGTCTCCTCGACGATCGGGGGCACGCGGCTCCCCCGGCCATCGAGGAGCGGTGGAAAGCGGGGGCCGTCGTGGCCGGCACGAGGGCGAGCGCCTCCGCGCTCTCGACCCACATGATCGCGACCAAACCGCCAACCACGGAGGGGTTGCAGATAGAACGCACGGAGCGACGCGCAGGCCTTCGGTCCCCCAGCTACCGCTTCGACCGGTTCATGGAGCGCGGGAGTTGATCGCTACTCGCAACCCCAGCCATCCTTGTCGCGGTCGAGACGATAGTCGTCCGGACCGATGACCCGGACAGGGTTCACTGCCCGTCACGAAGCGGCGTGGGAGTTGACCTTCGCCGGCCTGGCGATCCTCTACGTCACCACCGGCTTCGCGGGTGAGAGCGCTGGCCCCGCGCAACAGCAATGGTTCGATTCCCTCGATCTCGCCCTGACCGTCGTATTCGCGGCCGAGTTCACCGTGCGGATCGCGGCGTCCTACGATCGCCCGGCCTACCTCCGCGGCCACTGGATCGACCTCGTCGCACTGGTGCCGGCGGTCCGTGGCCTACGGGTGCTGCGGCTCCTGCGCTTGTTCCGGCTCGTTCGAGCCTTCGCGGGGATCGCCCGTGCGCTATCGACCGTAGAGCGGTTGGCGCAGCACAAGGGACTCATCTGGCTCCTGGAGGCGTGGACCGGCGTCATGATCCTGTGCTCGCTCGGGTACTACGCCGCCGAGCACGGGGTCAACGAAGCGGTCGGACAGCCGCTGGATGCGCTCTGGTGGGGTATCGTGACGATGACGACGGTCGGCTATGGCGACACCTTCCCCGTGACCACCGAAGGCCGGCTGGCGGCAATGATCCTGATGGTCCTCGGCATCGGGCTCTACTCGGCGGTGACTGCGACCATCACGTCCTTCGTCCTGGCTGGCGACCGACCCGGACGCGACGCCGCCGATCGGCTGCGGGCTCTCGACGGGCTGCACGAGGATGGGCTCGTCACTGCAGTCGAGTACGAGCGCAAGCGTGCGGTGTTGATGGACCTCCTCTGAGCTTGCGATTAAACCTCCGGCGGCTGGGTCAGCCCCAGTCCTCGGCTGACTCGGCGACGTCGAGCGACAGCGCCTCGAGCTCGCTCGCCAGGGTTCGGATCCGCTTGGCGTTCTCGAACCAGCTCCCGTAGCGCGCCAGCTGCACCGCGCTGAGCAGGCGCGTCTCGGTCTTGCCGGCGACCTTGCGGGTCCACTGGAAGTACGGACCGTGCAGCTGCGACGGGTCGCCGGCGCAGCGACAGCCGGGCTTTCCGCAGCGGATGCGTCGCTCGATGATCGTCCCCGGGAGCGCGAAGCCGACCGACCCGAGGTCGGCCGCGATCCTCGCCTGCACCGCGCGATCTTTCGCGGTGGGCCGTGACATCGCCACCTCCTCTTTCCCAACAGGATGACGCAACGGCCGTCCCGAAAGGTGTCTACAGTAACATACTGCTAGACACCTGCACGACGACGAGGAGGCGAGATGGGAGACGGCGGCGTGGGCAGCGAAGCCACCCCGTCGCGGGCGGCACTGGTGGGCTTTCGACAGACGCTCTACGGCTGTCTCACCCGCTGGGGGGACGCGCTGTTCGAACTTGCCGACGCGGCGCTGTGCGCGCCGGCGCCGGTGGGCTCGGTGCCGGCGTTGAGCCTGGAGCCCGTGTTCCGCCGCGGCCACGGCAGCCTGTACAAGGCGCTCGCCCGAGGGAGGATCGACGCCGAGGCGCTCCGTCGGGCCCTCGTTGCCCACCGGCCGGCCGATTGGCCGTCCGTGTTCGCGGTCGATGCGTCCACCTGGCCCCGCTGCGATGCCGAGACGAGCCCGGAGCGCGGCTTCTACTACTCGGCCTCGAGGCACTCGGCGGGCCAGCCGATCGTGGCCGGCTGGTCGTACCAGTGGATCGCCGGGCTCGACTGGGCCGCGGACTCCTGGACCGTCCCCCTCGATGCCCGGCGCATCCCGCCCGGCGCGGACACGGTGACGGCCACGATCACCCAGGTGGGTGACCTCGTCGGCCTGCTCGGTGACGACGGCCCGGTGCCGCTGTTCGTCTTCGACGCCGGCTACGACCCGATCGCGTTGGGTGCCGGGTTGGCGGAGGCTCGGGCGCAGGTCCTGGTCCGCATCCGCTCTGACCGGCTCTTCTACCCCGATCCCGCCCCGGCGCCCGCCGGCACCGTCGGCCGGCCGAGGCGTCACGGAGCGCGGTTCGCGTGTGCCGACCCCGCGAGCTGGCCCGCCCCCGACGCGGCGCTCAGCGCCGCGGACCCACGCTACGGCGCCGTGGAGGTCCAGGCGTGGCATGGCCTGCACCCCAGGCTCCACGGCCGGGGACGCTGGGCCGGCACCGACGCCCCGCCGATCGTGCGCGGCACGGTCATCCGGGTCGCGGTCGAGCACCTGCCGAAGCGGACGGCCCGGGCCACGAAGACCCTCTGGCTGTGGTGGTCGGGGCCCGACACGCCCGACCTCGACGTCTGCTGGCGGGCCTACCTGCGGCGCTTCGACATCGAGCACACGTACCGCTTCGCCAAGGGGGCCCTTGGCTGGACGACGCCGGCGCTGCGCACGCCCGAACAGGCCGACCGCTGGACCTGGCTCATCGTCGCCGCCTACACGCAGCTCCGCCTCGCTCGCGGCCTCGTTGCTGATGATCGCCTGCCCTGGGAACGCCCCTGTGACCCCGCCCGGCTCACCCCGACGCGCGTCCGCCGGGGGTTTCGTCGACTTCGCGCCGCCATCGGCACGCCGGCCAGGCCACGGAAATACCACACGGCCGGTCCCGGACGGCCGAAGGGCACCCGCCGGCCCCCACGAACCCGCTACCCGGCGCTCAAGAAGGCCGCCTGAGGCGGTTTAATCGCAAGCT
>CAZVPS010000259.1:0-3280 GCA_964629105.1 uncultured Anaerolineaceae bacterium | reverse complement strand
ACGCGTCCCGCGCGACAGCTCGTACGGCGACGCGGCCGACTCGCGCCGGACCGGCTCACGGCGCCGGCTGGCGTCGAACCCGGTCGCGATGACCGTGATGACGACCTCTTCGCCGAGGCGCTCGTCGAAGCTCGTCCCGAAGATGATGTTGGCCTCGGGGTCGGCTGCGGCGCGGATCTCCTCGGCCGCCTCGGTCACCTCGAAGAGGGTGAGGTTCGAGGACCCGGAGATGTTGAAGAGGATTCCCTGGGCGCCCGTGATGTTGATCTCGAGGAGCGGGCTTGCGATGGCGTGCTTCGCCGCCTCGATCGCCCGGTTCTCGCCCGCCGCCCGGCCGATCCCCATCAGGGCCGACCCGGCGTCGTGCATGATCGCCTTCACGTCGGCGAAGTCGAGGTTGATGAGACCCGGGACGGTGATGATGTCGCTGATCCCCTGCACGCCCTGGCGCAGGACGTCGTCGACGACCCGGAACGCGTCGAGGATCGAGGTGTTCTTCTGGACGACGTCGCGGAGGCGGTCGTTGGGGATCGTGATGAGCGTGTCGACCTTGGCCTTCAGCTGCTCGGCGGCCTTCTCGGCGATGAGCTTGCGGCGGTTGCCCTCGAAGCTGAACGGCTTGGTCACGACACCGATCGTCAGCGCGCCCACGTCCTTCGCGATCTCGGCGATCACGGGGGCCGCGCCGGAGCCCGTTCCGCCGCCGAGACCGGCAGTGATGAAGACCATGTCCGAGTCGCGGAGCGCTTCGGTGATCTTCTCGGCGTCCTCCTCGGCACAGCGCTGGCCGATGGCCGCGTCGCCGCCGGCGCCCAGGCCGCGCGTGATCTTGTCGCCGATGCGGATCTTGTGGGGCGCGTCCGACTGCAGGAGCGCCTGGGCATCGGTGTTGATGCCGATGAACTCGACGCCCATCATCTCGGCCCGGATCATCCGGTTGACGGCGTTGCTGCCGCCACCGCCGACGCCGACGACGCGAATCAGCGCGAAGTTCTCCGAATCCGACCGCAGCGGCATCGCTCGTCCTCCGGTTGTTCGCGGCCGACAGGGCGGCCGGCCGGGCTCCCGGGCCCGGAAGGTGGGTCGTCTGGTACCTGCTACCTGGAACCTGGGTGATGGACCGATCCGGCGGGCGGGCACGGCGCGCTGGAGCGGAGACTGGCGCGGAGTATACCCCCGTCGCGCCCCGGGGGAACCCCGTCGTCCGGGGCGCTAGGGGAAGATGCTCCGCATGGCGTTGCGGAAGCGGGTCGCGAGGCCGCCGCCGGGCGCCGAATCGTAGGTCGTCATCTCCGACGCCGCGACGTGGCGGGCGCCCCACAGGAGGAGCCCGATCGCGGTCGACGAGCCCGGCTCGAGCAGGCCGTCCACGAGGCCGCCGATGTCGCTCGGCGCGGCGACGCGCACCGGCATCTCCAGGACGTTCCGCCCAAGGACGGCGGCGCCCGCCAGCTGGGCTCCGCCGCCCGTCAGGACGAGCCCGGCCGGGAGCATCCCGGGGGCCGCGGCGAGGATCTCGGTGCGGAGCATCTCGAAGGTCTCGCGCATCCGGGCCTCGATGATCCGACAGACCTCGAGCCGCTCTACCGTGCGGCCCGCCTCGTCGCCGAGGACCGTGACGCTGATCACCTCGTCCGGGTCGACGCCGGCGAGGTCGCAGGTGCCGTGATCCACCTTGAGCGCCTCCGCAACGTGGAGGCTGGTCTTGAGCCCGATCGCGACGTCGTTCGTCACATTGGCGCCGCCGACCGGGAGGACCGCGGTGTGGAAGGGAGAGCCCTCGATGAAGAGGGTCAGGTCGATCGTCCCGGCGCCGATGTCGGCCACGGCCACGCCGAGGTCGCGCTCCGTCGGCGACAGGACGGCCTCCGCGGAGGCGAGGCCCGCAGCCACCAGCTCGTCGATCTTCACGTCGGCCGCGGTGACGCACTTCGTCAGGTTCTGGACCGCCGTGGCCGAGGCGGTGACGATGTGGGTCACCACCTCCAGGCGGACGGCGCTCATGCCCAGCGGGTTCATGACGCCTTCCTGGCCGTCCACCGTGTACCCGCGCGGGATGACGTGGAGCACCTCGCGGGTCGACGGGATCGAGACGGCCCGGGCGACCTCGATGGAGCGGTTGACGTCCTCCTGGGCCACCTCGCGGCGGGGCCCCGCCACCGCCACCTGGCCGGGCGAGTTGAGGCCCTCCACGTGCTGCCCGCCGACGCCGACGAAGGCCCGCTCGATCTTGTAGCCCGCGTGGCGCTCGGCCTTCTCGATCGCGGCGGAGATCGAGTGGACGGTCTGGTCGATGTTGACGACAATCCCCTTGCGCAGCCCGGACGCGGGGACGATCCCCTTCCCGATGATGGTCAGGGCACCGTCGCGGCCCACCTCGCCGATGAGGGCCACGACCTTCGTCGTCCCGACGTCGATCCCGACGAACGTCTCGCGTTCCACTCGTCCTGTTCCTCTCTCGTCGTCTCGTCGTCGCGGCCGGCGCGGCCTACAGGTAGTGCCGGCGGATGAGGGCCACGTTCTGGAAGATCCGCAGCCCGAAGGTGATCAGCGCCACCAGGTAGAGGTCGAGGCCGAGGCGATCGCCAATGAAGGTGAGCAGAACCGCCACGATCGCGTTGACTACGAACCCGCTGAGGAAGATGCGGTTGTTGTAGACACCATCCAGCTCGGCGCGCACGGCCCCCAGCACGGAGTCGAGCGCCGCCAGGATGGCGACGGCCGAGTAGCGCGAGAGCTCGAACCCGACGTTCACGTTGAGGACGAGCCCGAGCAGGATTCCGACGAGCAGGCCCGCCAGCGGCAGGATCACGGGCCGGTTTCCCCTCCTCGACTGCGTTTCGCGAAGGCTACCCGACCCGGGCGCCGACCGCAGCGCCGATCTCGCCACGGCTACGGCTCGGACTTCATCGTGAAGGTCCCCTCGCTGCTCCCCGCGAGGACCACCCGCAGGAGCCGCGCCTCCCGCCCCGCGAGGAGGCTCCGCAGAAGGCGGACCTGCTCGGGGATCATCTCCGGCCTGCGGATCTCCGAGCCGTAGAAGCCGAACACGGCGGTCCACGGGCCCTCGACCGTCGGGGTGAGCGTCCAGCCGTCGCGCTCATCGACGCCGATGAGCAGGGCCGACGCCGCCGATCCCAGGTCGGCGGGAACGAGCGGAAGGAGGCGAGTCGCGACGTCCAGGTCAAGGGCATCCAGGCGCCCGCCGACGGCCGGCGGCTCGCCCGAGGTGCGCCGGTCGGCGACGAGCGGCAGGCCCTCGGCCGCCGCGGCGGCGGCG
>CAZVPS010000258.1:0-3285 GCA_964629105.1 uncultured Anaerolineaceae bacterium | reverse complement strand
GCCGGGACGGTTCCCGGCGGCGCCGCCGCGGGCGCCGCGCCCGGCATCGGGGCCACGCCCTCCCTCAGCGGCGAGCCGCATTTCGCGCAGGCGACCCAGGCGGGGTCCTCGATGGGCGCCCGGCACTTCGGGCAGCGTCCGGGCACGAACGGGTCGACGGCCCCGCAGAACGGGCAGCGGGCAACGTCGCGCGCGATGAACGCGCCGCAGGCCGGGCACGGGTGCTTGAAGGTGGGCATCGCGGCTCCTCAGCTCGAAGTGGCCGGGTCGGTCGGTCGGCGGGTCATCCGGCGGTGCCCCCACCGCCGGCCTCGACGACCTGTGCCTCCTGGGCGGCCCGGCCGGGCCAGCGCGCGTCGTCGTCGCGACAGGCCGCGTGCCAGACGATGAGGTCGTCGAGGGCCGCACCCCAGCTCTCCGCGTCGCGGTGGACCAGGCGGCCCACGAACGCGGCGCGCGCCGCTGCGAGCGACGGGAGCGCCCGCAGGGCCAGGCGGTAGCGGATCCCCTCGGGCGTGGCGAGCTGCTCGTCAGGCATGGCGATCGGCTCGCGCAGGTAGCGGGCATCGATGAGCGCGTCGGAGATCATCTCGACCGTCGCGAGGGCCGGCGCGGCCTGGATGCCGCCGTCGTACGTTGCCCGCGGCGCCGCCCGGAAGCAGTAGGTGGCGTGGGCGCCCTCGCTCACCAGCTCCAGGGCGACCAGGTTGCCGGGCAGGGCCACCAGGAACCAGGCTCGATGGTTCTCCGGGGCGCCCGGGCGCTCGGGGGCGAGGGCGAGCCAGCGCAGGGCGTCGGCGCCGCCGGCGCGCTGGCGCAGGGCCAGGTACGACGCCGCGAAGGTGGGCTCGCCCAGGACGCTCCGCTCGACGGCCTCCCAGGCCTCTCCGAGGTCCGCGGGAGAGGCCGGGCGGCCGTCCACGAGGGATGCCGCGGCCCGGCCCACGGCCCCCGACGGCAGGTCGGGCAGGATCCGGGCCAGGATCGCACCCGCGTCCCGGTGGGCGGCCGCGGGAAGCCCAGCCAGGCGCTCGCGATGGCGCCCGGCGCCGGCTCCGAGCCGGAGGAGGTCGAACCCGTCTCCTTCGGAGCCCACGCGCACGCCCCCGACCTCGGGCAGGAGGTCGACCGATCCGACGGCCGCCCGGCGGATCCGCCGGGCCGGCAGGCGCTCGTCGAGCGGGGCGAGAGTCACGCCCCAGCCGTCCACGGCCAGCTGGGCGACGCCGGCCTCGGCCGTGCTCCCGTGAGACCGGTACTCGACGAGGTCGACCGGGGTCGAGTCGGTCAGGACGACGAACGCGTCGGCCAGCCGCTGCCGGAGCCGCCGCTCGCGCAGCGCCGCGATGAGCGGCCCGGCGGCCGCCCCGAACCGCTCCAGGAGCCAGCGCTCGTCCCCGGGGCCGGAGCCCGTGGCGACCAGCCCGACTCCGCCGCTGATCGCAAGGACGGCCAGGTCGCGGTAGGCGACGGTCCGCGGCGGGGCCCCGTCCGGGGCGATGACCGCCGCCGCCTCGTCGAGCGCGACGGAGCCCGGTGCGGTGCTCCCGCCGGGCGTTCGGATCCGGCCGGAATAGGTGGGGTGATCGGCGCCCTCGGGCGGCATCGGACGAACCCGGCTCAGCCGGCCGTCTTCGTCCCGCAGTTGCCGCAGAACCTGGCGCCCGTCGGCAGCTCGGCGCCGCACTGGGTGCAGTGCGCGGTTCCGAGCGGGGTGCCGCAGTTGGCGCAGAACTTCTCCGAGCCTACCGGCTTGTCGCACGAGGGGCAGACCGTCTTCCGGGCCGAGGTGTCGCCGGAGAAGACCGTCTCGCCGCGCATCGCCTCGCGCATCTGGCTCATCTCGACGGAGGAGCGCTCGCGCTCCATCTCGGATGCCAGGTTCGGGGCGCAGCTGGTGCACAGGTTGCGGTCGCGGTTGTAGCAGGTCTCGTCGACCCAGTTGCTGCAGCCGGTGCAGCGCGTGAAGAGGGGCATGATCTCGTTGGCGGCCTTCTCGAGGGCTTCGTCCCGCGCGTCGCGATCGAGGAAGTCCTTGGCGCCCCGGGCGGCGTTCGAGGCCCCCCAGAGGCCGCCGAGGAAGTTGCTGGCACCGGAGAGCACGCTCCCTGCGGTGCCGATGCCCGACCGGACGAACTCGCTCCGGTAGCCGGAGCCGCAGTGGTCGCAGCGGAACTCGAACTGGTAGCCGTTCTCGTCGGAGAGGTCGGTGTAGTTCCGGGTGAACGGGGTGAAGCCGGGCATCGCAGGCCTCCGTGTGGGGCGCTGGAACGAGATGGAAGGCAGCGCCGAGGATAGCGCGCGCCGAGGCGCAGGACACGGGCATCTGCGCGCCCGGGACCGGCCGCATAATCCCGGGATGCACCTCCACCCGACCGCACGCGACGCCCGGCCACCGGCGCCGGATCTGCCCCTCGGGCGCATCCAGGAGGCCGCCCGGTTCCTGGTCGGGCGCGTCGAGCGGACGCCGCTGCTCTCCTCCAGCACGGCCGCCCGGGTGGTCCGGGCCGCAGCCGGCGTCGGGCTCGCCGGCGGCCGCCTGTACGCGAAGGCGGAGCACCTCCAGCGGACCGGCTCCTACAAGGTCCGCGGAGCGACCTTCCGGATCGCCCGGCTCTCCGCCACAGAACACGCGGTGGGCGTGATCGCGATCTCCGCGGGCAACCACGGGGCGGCGGTCGCCGTCGCGGCGGGCATCGTGGGGGTGCACGCGGTCGTCGTCATGCCCGTGACCGCGGTGCGCTCGAAGGTCGAGGCCTGCCGCGGTTACGGCGCCGAGGTGATCCTCGAGGGCGGCGACACGGCGGAGGCCTGGGCGGCCATGGAGCGGATCCGCGGCGAGCGTGGCCTCACCTTCCTCCACCCGTTCGACCACCCCGACACGATGGCGGGGCAGGGGACGATCGGCCTCGAGATCGTGGAGGAGATCCCGGACGTGGACGTCGTCGTGGCGGGCGTCGGGGGCGGCGGGATGGCCTGCGGCGTCGCCGCGGCCGTGAAGGGACTCCGGCCGGGCGCCCGGGTCTACGGGGTGGAGCCGCGGACCTCGAACGCGCTGTCGCTCGGGATTGCCGCCGGGAAGCCCGTGCCCATCCGCCCGGCCAGCGTCGCCGACGGCCTCAACGCGCCCTTTGCGAGCGACATGACGATCGCGCTGGCGCGACGCCTGCTCGACGACGTCATCCTCCTCGACGACGCGGAGATCCTCGCGGGGCTCCGTTTCGCGGCAGAGCGGATGAAGCAGGTCCTGGAGCCGGCCGGGGCGGCGGCGCTGGCGGCCGTCCT
>CAZVPS010000257.1:1719-3295 GCA_964629105.1 uncultured Anaerolineaceae bacterium | reverse complement strand
GCGCCCTCGAGGCCGTCGGCGGAGGTGACCGATTCGCGGAGGCCGAGGATCGCCTCCCGGACGTCCTTGTACGCCTCGTCGGCGATCTCGGCCAGGTCGGCGATCTCCGTGGCCACGCCGTTGCCCGGGACGTCCTGCACCTCCGGCTCGAGGCTGCGGAGGCGGAGGTGGATCACGCCCAGGACCTGGGCAATGCTGTCGTGGAGCTCGCGGGCGATCCGATCGCGCTCGGCCACGATCGTGTATCGCTGCTCGGCCTCGCGAAGGCGCGCCGTGCCGACGGCGATCGCGGCCATGTCGGCCAGGGCACCCAGGAGCTCCCGGTCGCGGTCGGTGAAGGGGACACCGGTCGTCCGCATGACGCAGAGCTCGCCAAGGAAGCCGTCCGCGCCGCGGAGCGGCCGAGCCAGCACGGCCGCGTTCGGCCCGTCGTGCTGAACGGGGCAGGCCGGGTTGTGATGGTCGGCGCCCGAGTCGTCGGCCGGGTGGGCAAGGAGGCAGGTGCTGCCGTCGTCGGCCATCGCCATGCGCTCGGTCCAGTCGTAGCCGTGGCCGTCCCCGCGCAAGTCGGCCAGGCAGGCGACCGCCCGCTCGGCGCCCAGGAGCTCGCGGGCGTGCTTCGTGATGAGGTCGAGGAGCTCGCGCAACTCGGCGCGCCCGGTCAGCTGGAGCGCCACGCCGTAGAGGGCCGTGCGCTCGTGCTCCTCGCGACGGAGGTCGGCGAGGGAGGTGCCGAGGGTCGCGGCCGTCCCGATCGCGCCGGCGACGTCGGCGAGGGCCGCTATCGAGATGGCCGGATCCGCCGAGGGATGGAAGACGAGCCGCATCGTCCCCACGGTCGCAACACGGCCGGCCAGCGGCAGGTCCACGATCGCGGCATCCACCTCCGGTTGCTGCACGCGCGCGGCCCGCGGGGCGGAGGTGGGGGTCTCGTCCAGGATCCTGTGGGCCCATTGCATGCCGATGCCGTCGCCCAGGTCGTCCGGCCGCCGCACCGCGAGCGACTGGCCCCCCGGCCCGCCGACGCGGATCTCGCCGGCGAGCGCACCGGCGTGCTCGAGCACCAGGACGAGCGCGGCCCCGAGCATCGCCGGGAGCGGCCGGTCGCCCTGGAGGGCCGACGCCACGTCGTGCGTCGCGGCAAGGTCCTTGTTGGTCCCGACCAGCCGCTTCTGCGCATGGTCGAGGACGGCGAAGATCCCCAGGCCGAAGACGACCGCCCCGCCGCTCAAGATGAGCGCGGCGAACACGTGGGCCGAGTCGGCCGGCAGGGACGGCTCGATGATCCACCAGCGGCAGATCTCGAAACCCCAGATGCCGACGATCGGCAGAAGAACGCCGACCCACTTCGCGCGCGTGAGCAGGCGGACGTCCGGTTCCGGATTCACCCGTGAACCATAGTCGGTCCGGGTGTATCGATCGGCAGGGCCGATCGGCCCCATGCATCTGTGCGCACTGGTCCATATGCACAGGCCCCGCGGAATCCGGTGCGGGGACGCACTCGGCCGTCGTCAGCGCGCGTCGGCCGTCGTCAGCGCGCGTCGGCCGTCGTCAGCGCGCGTCGGCCGTCGTCAGC
>CAZVPS010000257.1:0-1619 GCA_964629105.1 uncultured Anaerolineaceae bacterium | reverse complement strand
TCGGCCGTCGTCAGCGCGCGTCGGCCGTCGTCAGCGCGCGTCGGCCGTCGTCAGCGCTCGATCGGAAGATCCAGGCGGCTGCCCCACTCCGCCCAGCCGCCGTCGTAGACCGCGACATCGTCGTGGCCCATGAGGGCGAGGACGAAGGCGAGCTTGGCCGCGCCGACGCCCGTGCCGTCGTAGCAGACGTTGCGGCGGGCCCGCGAGACGCCGGCGGCCGCAAGCAGCTCGCGCAGCTCGTCGCCGTCGAGGAAGCGGCCCGTTCCCGGCGCGGTCGTCCCGGCGACGGGCAGGTTCACCGCGCCCGGAATGTGGCCCAGGCGCCGGCCGCCCCCGGCGAAGCCCCGGAACTCGGCCGGCGTGCGGGCATCCAGGAAGAGGGCGTCGGGCGAGCCGACGAGGGCCCGGGCGTCGCTGGCGGTGAGGCGGAGCCGGAGCTGGGCCCGCGGCGTGAACGTGCCGCGGTTGGGCTCGGGCACGGCGTGCGAGACGGGGCGGCCCGAGGCGAGCCACGCCCCGAACCCGCCGTCGAGGACCCGTACCGAGTCCAGCCCGCAGGCGCGGAGGCTCCACCAGGTCCGCGCGGCGTAGAGGCTGGCGGTGTCGTCGTAAACCACAACGGTCGTCCCGTTTCCGATGCCGGCGGTGGCGAGGGCGCCTGCGACCTGGTCCGGCGGGGCGAGGAGGAGCGTGCCGTCGGGGGCGTCCTGGTCGGTGAGCGCGGCGCGCCAGTCGAGGTGCGTGGCGCCCGGGACGTGCCCGTCGTTGAAGACCATCCGGCTCGCGCCGTCGGGGCGCCAGCGCACGTCGAGGATCCGCAGGTCGGACCGGCCGAGATTCTCGGCCAGCCAGTCGGGAGAGGCGAGGAGCTCGGGTCGCGGGTGGGCGCCGGACATCGCTCCGTATCATACGGACCTCATGAGCGATCCCAACCCCCTCGAGCGCGAGCGGCTGGCCGCCCTGCGCGCCGGCCTCCCGGCCACGCGCGCCGGCGTCTACCTGAACACGGGCACGGCGGGCCCCCTCCCGGCCGAGGCGGCCGCGGCGATGGCGGAGGTGGCCGAGCGCGAGCTCGCGGTGGGGCGCGCCACGCGGGATTCGTTCGAGGAGCTGATCGCCCGCATGGACGAGGCGCTGGCGGTGGTGGCCGCGGTCCTCGGCACGGAGATGGACCTCGTCGCCATCACGCACTCCACGACCGAGGGGATCAACCTGGCCCTCGGGACGATCGACTGGCAGGCGGGCGACCGCGCCGTGACGACCTCGCTGGAGCACCCGGGGGTCACGGGTCCGCTCGCGCTGCTCCGCGACCGGCTCGGCGTGGTGGTCGTCGAGGCGGAGATCGGCGACGGCGGCGACGACGCCCGAACGCTGGCGGCGCTGGAGGTCGCCGTCGCCGGCGGGCCGACGCGGGCGATCGTCGCCTCGCACGTCGCCTGGTCGACGGGGGCGATGCTGCCGGCGGCAGCGATCGCGGCCATGGCGCGCCGGTGCGGGGCGGTCGGCATCCTCGACGGCGCCCAGTCGGCGGGGGCGATCCCGCTCGCCGTCGATGAGATCGGCGCCGACTTCTACGCGGTCAGCGGCCAGAAGTGGCTGCTCGGGCCCGAGGGGACGGG
>CAZVPS010000256.1:0-3296 GCA_964629105.1 uncultured Anaerolineaceae bacterium | reverse complement strand
GCGTGCTCCCGGAGCACGTAACGACGGTTGAGCCGGCGCCAAGGGCGCGATCCCGGGGCCCGCGGGCGCCCCGACTCACTCATCGGGGTCATGCGCGACTCGTCGTGGCTCCCGGAGGCATCGAATTGAACGAGCCGGGGGTTGCGCGGCAGGCCTCGCCCGTCGTTACGGCAGGCCTCGCCCGTCGTGCGGCAGGCCTCGCCCGTCGTTACGTGCGTGCGAGGCAAGTCGCCACAGGCCCGGAGACCGTGGATCCCGGATGCCCCGCGGACCACGCCGCCGCGCCCGGTCGCAACCCCGGGGGGAAGCTGGGGCCCACGGCGCGCTCCAGCCCCGTAGAATCGCCCGGATGTATGCGGTGATCCTCGCCGGCGGCGGCGGCACGCGGCTCTGGCCGCTGTCGCGGCCCGACCGGCCGAAGCCCTTCCTGCCGCTGCTCGGCGAGCGCTCGCTCCTCCGGGCGACGTTCGATCGCGTCCTGCCTGCGCTGGCGGGACCCGAGGACGTGGCGGTCGTCGTGGATCGTCGCCATGTCGCGCTGGTCCGGGCGGAGCTGCCCGAGATCCCGGCCGGCAACGTCCTCGCCGAGCCGGTGGGCCGCAACACCGCCGCGGCCGTGGCCCTGGCCGCGGTCGCCCTCGAGCGTGCCGGCGACGAGGTGATGGCCGTCCTCCCCGCCGACCACCTGGTCGTCGACGAGGTCGGCTTCCGGTCCCTCCTGGCCCGGGCGGCCGCCGTCGCGCGGGCCGCGGACCGGCCCCTGGTGACCCTGGGAATTGCGCCGACGGGGCCCGAGACCGGATACGGGTACGTGGTGGCCGCCGGCCCGCGCGCGGAGTCCGGCGCCCACGCGGTGGGACGCTTCGTCGAGAATCCGCCGGCCGACCTCGCAGCGGCGCTCCTCGCGGGCCCCGACCCGGTCGCCTGGAACGCCGGGATCTTCCTCTGGCGGCGCGACGCCATCCTCGAAGCCCTCGAAGCCTCGGCGCCCGACATCCTCGGCGTCGTGCGGGACGGCGTTGCCGGCGGCGCGGCAGCGCTCGACGCCGCGTACGCGACGGTGCGGGCCACCTCCATCGACTACGCGGTGATGGAGCCTGCCTCGGTCGCCGGCCGCGTGGCGATGCTGCGGGCCGACGTCGGCTGGAGCGACCTCGGGAGCTGGGCGGCGCTGCGCGACGTCCTCGTGGCGCGCGCCGTCGAGGCCGGCGAGCCGGCCGGTGCGGTTGGGTCCGGGCCGCGCCGCGACGTCGGCTCGGAGGGGACGCTGGTGCTGGCCGGCCAGCGCCTCGTCGTCACCCTCGGCCTGCGGGATACGATCGTGGTCGATACGCCGGATGCGCTCCTGGTCTGCGCCGCGGACCGTTCCCAGGAGGTCCGGGCCATTGCCGAGGAGCTGGCTCGGGCCAGGGAGGAAGACTCGTGACCACGCCCGCCGCCGGAAGCGCCTCAGCCTCGTCCCCGACCACGATCGTCTTCGGCACCGACGGGTGGCGGGCGAAGATCGCCGACGAGTTCACCTTCGACAACGTCCGCCGTTGCGCAGAGGGCGTCGCCCGCTACGTCGCCGATCGGGGCGAGCAGGCGAAGGGCGTGGTCGTGGCCTACGACCGCCGCTTCGCCTCGGAGCACTTCGCGGCGGCGGCCACGGAGGTCCTCCTGGCCTACGACATCCCGGTCGCCTACGCGGTGCACGCGGTGCCGACCCAGATGTCCAGCTACGAGGTCGTCGAGCGCGGGGCGGCCGCGGGCGTCGTGATCACCGCCAGCCACAACCCGTGGACCGACAACGGCTTCAAGGTCAAGTCGTCGACCGGGGCCGCGGCGGGCCCGGAGATCCTGGCCGCCATGGAGGCCGTCATCGCGGAGAACGAGGGCCGCCCCATCCCGCGCCGCCCCTTCGCCGACGCCGAGGCGGCCGGCCTCGTCGAGCGCTTCGACCCGTTCGCGGGCTACGAGCGCTTCGTCCGCCGGAGTCTCGATCTCGACGCGCTGAAGGCGGCCGACATGCGGATCCTCGTCGAGCCGCTCTGGGGCTCGGGAGCCGGCTGGATCAG
Organism: uncultured Anaerolineaceae bacterium; assembly: GCA_964629105.1. GTDB lineage: Bacteria > Chloroflexota > Limnocylindria > Limnocylindrales > CSP1-4 > CTSoil-043. The sequence continues at coordinate 1,239 of CAZVPS010000256.1, read as the reverse complement.
CCGCCTCCTCGCCGGCGGGCGGATCGAGGTCGTGGAGATCCACACCGAGCGCAACCCCTACTTCGGCGGCGTGAACCCCGAGCCGATCCGTCCCCACATCGACGAGGCGCTGAGTCTCGTCGCGGGCGGCGGCTTCGACCTCGGCCTCCTCCTTGACGGCGACGCCGACCGGGCGGGCGCCGTGGACGAGCGCGGGGTCTTCGTGCACCAGCTCCAGGTCTACGGGCTCCTCATGTACTACCTGGCCGAGCACCGGGGGCTCCGGGCGCCCGTCGTGAAGAGCGTCAACGAGACCTCGATGGCCGAGCGGCTTGGGGCGCACTACGGGATCGTCGTCCACGAGACGCCGGTGGGGTTCAAGTACGTCGGGCCCAGGATGATCGAGACCGGCGCCATGTACGGCGGCGAGGAGTCGGGCGGCTACGGGTTCGGGATGCACCTGCCCGAGCGCGACGGGATCTACGCCGACCTGCTGCTCCTGGACCTCTTCCTGCGCGAGCGGGCCGCCGGGCGGTGGCCGGTCTCGCGGGTGATCGAGCGCCTCCACGAGATCGCCGGGCCGTCGTTCTACCAGCGGGTCGACGTCCACGTCGACCGGGCCATCTACCCGACGGTCAAGGAGCGCCTCGCCGTCGAGCTGGTCGAGAAGGCGCCGGCCGCGCTGGCCGGCCAGCCGGTGACGCAGACGGTGGAGCTCGCGACGAAGGACGGCTTCAAGTTCTTCATCGCCGACGGCTCGTGGCTCCTGGTCCGCTTCAGCGGCACCGAGCCCCTCGTCCGCGTCTACACGGAAGCAACCTCCCAGGCCGTCGCCGACGCCTGCCTGTCCGCCGGCGAGGCGCTCGTCCGCGGCTGATCCCGGTTCCGGAATCCGGGAGAGCGCGCGGCCCCGGCTGCGGGCCGTTCGGGCCGTCCTGTCTGCCGGTTCGGGCCCCCGTTCGGGGCCGCGCGGCAGGCGGCCCTTCTTGGCCGCGGGTAGTAGATTTGCTACGACCGCACCTCCCGGCGACGAGCGCACGACCGGGCGGCGGTCCCTGGAACGGCCCCTGGCGGCCACGGAGGGACCTCGGCGATGCACAGCTCTCTCATCGGCAAGGTCGAGAAGGCGAATCGTTACGCGCGCGAGCGCGACCGCCTCACGTTCGATCGCCTCAGCGTCACGTTCCGGGGCGACAACGACACGCATCACGTGAGTCTCGACGCCGGTGCCTGGCACTGCACGTGCCACTACTTCGAGAG
>CAZVPS010000255.1:0-3299 GCA_964629105.1 uncultured Anaerolineaceae bacterium | reverse complement strand
TTTCGAAGACGGAGGCCATGCTCGGAGCGTCGGGCTCGAACAATGTTGGGGTGCCCTCTTCCATGAGCTTCCGGCAGTGCGCTGGGTCAAGCGCGATGCTGCGCACAACCCACCCGCCGATCGGGATCTCAGCGGGTCCCGACGCGTATCGGTACCGGCAGCTGCCGTCTTGAAGCTTCTCCCCTTGGAGCACCCAGGTTCGTGCATTTGCCATGGGCTCAAGCCCACGGCGAACGTGGGACCACCCCGACGACTCGGCGCCGACAGCAGGCCCTGCGGGTAGCAAGGCTAGCACGACGGCCATCGAAGCAACCGTCGTTGCGAGCAACTTGCGGGACAACGAATGGTGCGATCTCATCTGACCCTTCCCCTTCTGCAGGTTCATCTTCGGCACGCTGCGATGCTACTGAGGTACGACGGAGCTGAAGGTGTCGTTGTAGGCATCGCCGACATAGCTGATCCACTGGCCGGCATTGAACGGATAGGCAGCTCCTCCCCTGTAGATGTGCTGGAAGAACGTGCCACCGGCGCCGGCGAGGCCCTGGAACGAGCTGATCCGATCGTTCCAGCCGATGACCGAGAGGTCGTCGTACGGCGTCGAGAGGTAGGCGGAGGCACCGGTAAAGCCCTTGTCGGCGAAGACCCGTACATAGACGGTCGCCGCGGCTGCGGCGATGCCTTTCGGGCCCGGAGGCTGTGGGGCAGCCAGACGGCGGGCGACGACCCGCTCAAGATCGCCCGCGCTCGCGTAACAGTGGATCTGAGGAGAGTCGATGTCCTCGCAGTGGTAGCGACCGACGTCCGCCGCCGGGATGGGCCGACCTTCCAGGTCGGCTCGGATCTCCGGTTCGCTCTGCGATCTGACCGCCGCGGGAAACGTCGGCAGTACACTCAGGCCGACCATGAGGGCCATGAGTCCTGCCCGAGCAGCGAGGCGCTTCACGTTGACCTCCGGTGGGTCCCCCCGTGACCCCGAGCCTATCCCCGCAAACGGTCACCCCAAAGGGGGGGAATCCCCCGGCAGGCCATGGGGATTCCCCCCTGACGGATGGCGCGCGACACGGACAACGCGCAATGTGTCGATGGCCCTCGTCGTGCTCAGCATCGGCATCGCGACATGGGGCCTGACGACGACAGCGACCGGGGTTCCCGAACCTGCGGTGGACTTCGAAGTCCCGCCCGGCCTCGTCCAATGGGTGCTGCCCGGCGGGTCGGCCTGGGACTCCGGCATTCGTGGCGGCCAGGCCGTTATCGAGATCTCAGCGGGCGAGTCCGAGCTGGACTGGACCCTGCACACGCGTGGCTCCGGCGTCGACTACTACCTGTCCCTTCGGGGTGCGACGGCGGAGATGCGCGGCATGATCCCGATGGCCCTGATCGCTCTGATCACGGCACTTCTTTCCGCGACCGTCGTCGTTCGCAGGCCGCGCCCGGCCGCCGCGTTGGCAAGCCTCGCCGGCATGGTCGGTTCTGCCGCCCTTGTGCCTGGCGGCCACCCTGTGATCTCGACGATGGGCGGCGCACTCATGGTCGCCCTTCCGGTCGCATGGCTGGTCGCCACCGGCTTCCGATCGACCGTCCTGCGTACAGGGGTCCTCATCACCGGCCTCGCAGTCATCGCCGCGTGGGTCTTCACCCGGTTCGTGACGCCAGCGGTTTTCGAACCGCTCGACGCCATGCGGCTCGCCGCATCCGGCCTGGCAGCCGTCGCGGTCGGCAGTGTCCTCATTGACAAGGCGCTACTGCGCGCAGCACTCGACCCGTCCGGCACCACCCTGGCGCTCGATATCGCCGTTCTTGCGGTGGCGACGGCCCTTGCTGTCTCACTGTGGCTCGTCGCGGGCCTTTCGCCGGTCGTCATAGCGGCGGCCCTGGCGGTCGTTGTGGTCGTCTATCTTCGGTCCCGACGGCCGGTCGTCCTTCTCGTCGACCAAATGGTCTTCGGCGAACGCGAGCAGCGCGCGTCGATCGCAGCGGTCGACGCGGAACGATCTCGGCTGGCGCGGGACATCCATGACGAACCCCTGCAAGCGTTGAGCGCGGCGATTCGGCGCCTCGAGACGACACCCGACCCGGAGGCTGAGGCGGCGCGACTTCGCGAGGTCGCCACGCGGTTGCGGTCGGTCGCGACTGACCTCGACCCGCCGGCCCTCGACGACCTGGGCCTCGGACCGGCGCTCGCCTCCCTCGTCGAAGAGGCGAACGGCCACGCTGGAGCGATCTCGATCGCGATGACCATCGACGACCGGACGGGCATCCACGCGGATGACCGGCTGCCGCCGGACGTGGAGCGCGACCTCTACCGTATCGTCCAGGAGGCAATCGGGAACGCTCAACGACACAGCGGCGGCACGCGGGTCAATGTGACGGGACGCCTTGGACCCGATCGTGCCGACCTGAGCGTGACCGACGACGGGCACGGCCTTTCGAGCGAGAAGGCAGCACGGTCCCGGCACGAGGGCCGCCTGGGTCTGCGGTCGATGCGCGGGCGAGCCGCAGAGATCGGTGCAGATGTGGCCATAGCGGCCGGGCCGAACGGAGGCACAGCCGTGACGATCAGCTGGCGGCGTCGATGACGATCGAGGTCCTCGTCATCGACGACCATCCAGTGGTGCTGGACGGTGTCGTGGCGGCCCTCGCGAAGGAGTCCGACATGCGCGTGGTCGCGCAGGCGACGACCCTCGAGGGCGCGCGCGCCGCGCTGGAGTCGACGCCTCCTGACGTCGTGCTCGTGGATGTCCGACTGCCCGATGGCTCGGGCCTCGACCTCGTGGCCGAGGCCACGGCCCGCGGCACACGCCCGGCGTGGGTCATCCTTTCGGCCTTCGAGACACCGCAATACGTCGCGGCCGCGCTCGAGATCGGAGCGGTGGGCTACTTCCTCAAGTCGGCCCCAACGCGGGAGATCGTCGCGGCCATCCGCATGGCGGCGAAGGGGGGGCTGGCGTTCACCGCAGCGCAACTGGCCGCAGCACGCAGGGCGGCGTCTTTCCGTCTCACGCCGATCGACCGCGAGATCGTCCGGTGGTTGCTCGCTGGGAAGTCAAACGACGAGATCGGCGCCGACGTCGGGGTGGCGGAGCGCACCGTCGAGGTGCACCTGTCTCGGCTCTATGCCCGTGCTGGCGTCGCCTCGCGAACCGAACTGGCCCTCCTGGCCGAGCGGGAGGGCTGGCTGGACCTTCCGGTTGAATGACAGGTCCCTCGAATCGGAGGCTTACGATCCGCAAAAGGACAGCACGATCGTCGCCTGCCTGATGTTGCGCCCGGTGCAGCGCGAGGCGGCTGCCGTCCTAGTC
>CAZVPS010000254.1:0-3310 GCA_964629105.1 uncultured Anaerolineaceae bacterium | reverse complement strand
CGCGCCTCCGCCGCCCCCGCCGAGCGGGGCGATCGCCGGCTGGCCATCGCCACCCTTGGGCCGCGCTACCGCCCCGGTCTGGCCCCGCCCAGCGCCGCGCCGGGGCCACCGCAAGGGCTACCTCGCCCTCATCGCGTTGGTTGTCCTGGCGCTGGTCGTCGTCGCCACCGAGTTCGGTCCCGGCGGGCCCGGCGCAACCCAGACCCCGACGACCGCCGACGAGTCCGCGATCCGCCCGGTCGGCGAGCCCCCCGTCATCGAGCCCGGCCCGAGCCTCGGCGAGGCCTGGACGACCGCCCCGGACCGGGCCAACTTCATCACCATCGAGGACGAGACCCCGGTCGCCTCCGACCAGTATCTCGTCGTGTTCGAGGACGGCACTGCGGTGGGCCGGGCCGAGACTGCCGCGGCGGCGATCGACGGCGAGATCATCGGCCACATCGCCTACCTCGACACCTGGAAGATCGGGGCCCCTGCGACCGCGGATGTCGAGACCTGGTATGCCCGCAAGGCCATCCTCGAGCGCCAGCCGGGCGTCACCGCCGTGGGGGCGGTCGCCCTCGTCACCACCGATGCTGCCCCTGACTGCGCGCCGTCGCTCGGCGACAAGGTCTACGCCGGGGAGAATGCGAAGCCCTACGAGCTGATCGGCGTGCGGGCAGCCTGGGAGGCCTACTACGCCTCCGGCCTGCCGAAGAGCAGCGTCCACCTCGGGATGACCGACACCGCCCTCACCAAGGGCGATGCCGGGAACAAGCTGAACTGGGAGTTCGACGACGTCACCTTCAATGACGACCCGGCGACGACGAGCACGCTCCGCCCGGCGACCAAGAAGGATCCCCGCACCGACGGCTTCCACCACTCCGACGGCACCCTTGGGATCATCGCTGCCGACAGTGGTGACGGTGGCATCGCCGGGATCGCGAGCCCGCTCGGCTCCAACCTCGTCGTGAGCTTCTCGGAGCTGAACGCCGGGATCGAGAAGGGCGCCGCCAAGGAGTGGAAGGCCACCGACGGGTCCACGTACACCGATGCCGCGCTGCTTTCCACGATGCGCCAGATCGAGGCCGGGGCGACGATCATCAACGGCAGCTGGGGCGGCTCGACCACGTCGGCGGCCCAGGCCGGCGACTCGGCGATGTGGAAGAAGTTCTACACGAAGATGGCCAAGGACCATCCGCAGGTCCTGTTCGTCTTCTCCGCCGGAAACGACAGCAAGGCCCTCGACGGGACGAACCACTGGCCGGGCGGGATCCCGTCCCCCAACGTCATCTCGGTCGGCAACATCGACACCGACGGGACACGGAACCACTCCTCGAACGGGATCGACCCGAGCGTTTCCGGCGGCGAGGTCTCGCTCGGCGCCCCGGGCAACCAGGCCGTGTGGGGCAAGGGCGCCGACGGCAAGGTCCGGGCCGAGTACGGCGGCACCAGCTCGGCCGCCCCGATGGTCACGGCGACCGCGATCCTCGTCCGGTCGATCGACCCGACCCTGACCGCCGTGGAGATCAAGGACCTGATCACCGGCTCGGCCGCCATCGGCGAGGCGCAGGTGGGTGGGCTGGCCCTGCGGGTCGACCTCGCGGTGCGCAAGGCGATCGACGGCGTGCGGGCTCGGCAGAAGCTGCCCCCGCTCACCGACGAGATGATCGCCGCGGGGACGCAGACCTGCTCGGTGACCGTCACCGGCTCCATCCTGCGCCGGCTCGAGAGCCCGGCCGGGGCGACCGAGTGGTCGGTCAAGGGCTCGCTGGCCACCGTCCCCGGCCCGACGGCGCTGAGCCTCGTGGTCGGCGGCGGGCGGCCGGCCAACTGGCGTCAACCGGTCGGCGGACCCGGGGTGACCGTGAACTGGAAGGTCCTGGCTCCCAGGAGCGGGGTCGTCATCATCGTGACCCGCCTCGACAACGGCTTCTGGGTGAAGTACACCCTGCGCGACGACGGTCGCCCGACTGCCTCTCCAACTGCCTCTCCGGCGAGCGAGCCGACGAGCGAGCCGACGCCCAGCGTCGACTGCTCGGGCCCGCCGCCCGGCGTCAAGCCGGGCACGATCGCGTACGTCAAGTGGAGCCTTCGGTGTGGAGCGATCTCGCCTTGAGCTGCGGCCCTCGCCTTGCTCTCGGCATCCTCGCCTTCGGCGCCTACGTGATCGGGCTCGCCGTGGCCGCGATGGCGATGTTCCTCGCCGTCATGATCGGTCCGTGCGACGGGTTCGCGGCCGGGATGATCCTCGTCCCGGGGGTGATCGGGCTCGTCGGCGGCGCGGGGATCGCCCGGGCGGCCGGCCGGTCCGGTCGCCGCGGCGCGATCATCGCGTTCGTCCTCGGCGGCGTCTGGGTCGCGGCCACGGTCTGGGTGATCAGTCTCTTCGCCTCGATCGGGCGCTGACCGTCCGGATCCGGGTCAGGAGCGCGCGGACAGGGAGAGGTACCGACCCGGTGTGACGCGCAAGGGGCCGTCGCGTTTGACAGGTTCGAGCGCCGGCCCCATCCTTGCCGTTGTTCAGGCGATGCCTGCGCAGGGTCCGAGCATCCAAGCCACGCTCCCCGCGCCGCGCCGCCACCCGGTCACCCAGGCCCCAGCAATCGCCGGGCGACCACCAATCGCAGGGACCGAGCCCGCACGTACCCGCGGGCCGGCCAGGAAAGGTTCTCACCGGACATGATGTCCAATCACACCCCCGCGCGGCGGCCCGCCGCGCCCCTCTCTCTCGCCGGGCGAGCCGCGGATGCGCGGCGACGGCGGCGCCGCCACGCCGGCGATCCGCGCCTCTACTGCGGCACGAACGGCTGCCCCACGATCCTCGACCTCGATCCCCGCACGGGCGTCGCGGCCTGCCCGATCTGCGGCTTCGTGCGCCGGATCGCCTGACCCGGGGCAACCCCCGCACGGTGCGACGGCGGCCCATCACTGCATCGGACGCGCCGCGCATCGGACGCGTCGCCCGCCGGGCACCGGCCGGGGACGGCGACCGTGGACGGGTCGTGGATAACCCGACCCCTGGTCCCGAACTTCGTGGACAGACCCCCTTGCGGGTCTCGGCCTCGGCGGGCGATCATCTGGTCAGCCCGAAGGGGCCGTGATGAACGGACCGCGGTGCCGCTGCAAGGCGGCCGGGCTCCTCGCAAGGGGAGCCGGATCCTCCGCAAGGAGGGTCGGCCCTTCCGCAAGGGAGGCAGCGCGGTTCGACGGTTGCACCGGTGCCGCAAGGTGCCGGACCCGCTCGCAAGAGCGGGAGGCGCTCCGCAAGGAGCACCACAGCTGCCCGCAAGGGTGGCGAGTCCCCCGCAAGGGGGGCGAGGTGACCGAG
>CAZVPS010000253.1:0-3314 GCA_964629105.1 uncultured Anaerolineaceae bacterium | reverse complement strand
AGATCGCGATCGTCCGGGTCGACGGGGCGGACCCGGCCGACCCCGGGCGGGCCGTGGGGCGGATCGAGCGCGTCGTTGGCGGCCCGGACGCCGGCCGCGCGCTCCCCGTCGTACCCTTCCCGTCATGAGCGCCGACTGCCTTTTCTGCCGGATCGTCGCCGGGGAGATCACGGCGACCACGGTTCATTCCGACGACCTCGTGATCGCCATCCGGGACATCGCCCCGCGCGCGCCGACCCACGTCCTCATCCTGCCCCGGGAGCACGTCGCCTCCGCGGCGGACCTGACGGAGGCCCACGGCCCGCTGCTCGGTCGCCTCTTCGCGGTCGCCGCCGAGCTCGCCCGAGCCGAGGGGATCACCGAGCGCGGCTACCGGGTCACGACGAACGTGGGAGCCTGGGGCGGCCAGTCGGTGCCGCACCTGCACCTGCACCTCATGGGCGGCCGCGCCTTCGACTGGCCTCCCGGGTGAGGCGGCGGGGCATCCTGCTCGCTTCGCTCGTCGTCGCGGCGGCCCTGCTCGTCGCCGGCTGCCGTCCCGCCGCCACGCGCGCGCCGGGGCCGGACCCGACGCCCCGGCCCACGATCTCGCCGGCCGTCGGCGCCACGCAGGTCCAGCTCGACGGGGCGCTGCGAGCCCGCGGCCTGGTCCTCGAGGCGACCGAGATCCTCGCCCGACCCGGCGAGCCGCCGTCGTTCGCGGCCGTCCCCCGCACTGCGTTCCGGGCCGTTCTGGCCGACGACCCGGCCGGCGGCCTCATCGTCGTCTACGAGCTGCCCGACATCGCGGCGGCCGCGACCGGGGCGGCCGAGCTCGCGGGCTACGTGACCAGCGGCCCGGGCCGCGTCCAGTACCCGCCCGACGTGCGCCACGTCATCCGCCAGGTGGGATCCACGGTCGTTTTCTTCCCCTGGTCGCCGGCCTCGTCACCGGACGCCCGGACGGCGGACGTCGCGGCGGCCGTGGCCACCGTGGGCACGGAGGTTCCGCTCCCGCGCGGCTGACGACGGGAACGGGGACCGCCCCGGTCGGGTGACGCTACGGGACCTCGGTCACGGGGAGCGGGGCTGCCACCGCCGCCCACGCCCGGACCTCGTTGCGCTTCACCTTCATCGTGTGCGTCCGTGGGAAATCCGCGTCGGGCCAGAACCGCCAGGCGGCGATCCGCGCGTGGGCGGCGAGCGTGGCGTTGGCGGCCTTGACGGCGGCGTCGACCTCCGCCCGGAGCCGGTCGAGATCGCTCCCCTCGCTGAACGCGCCCGCGGGGTGGGTCGCGGTGCCCCCCTCCTCGACGCGCTGGGCCGCGGCCGGCGCCAGCACGACCGCCTCGATCCGGCCCGGCTCCGTCTCGAGCGCGACCGAGTCGCGGATGCCGGCGACACGCAGGGCGTTCTCAACGTCCTCCGGGAAGACGTTGAAGCCGTTTGGCAGGACGATCATGTCCTTCTTCCGGCCGTGGAGGACCAGCCGGCCCTTCTCGTCGAGGTGGCCGAGGTCGCCGGACCGGTAGAAGCCGTCCTCGGTGAATGCCGCGGCCGTGGCCTCGGGGTCCTGCCAGTAGCCGCGCGTGACGGAGGGGCCGCGGAACTGGACCTCGCCGTCGTCGGCGATCCGCATCTCGATGCCGGGGATCGGCCGCCCCACCGTGCCGAGGGGATGCTCCTTCCAGGTCTCGGCGGCCCCCGAACCGGTCTCGGTCGCGCCGTAGGCCTGCATGACCACGACGCCGAGGTCCTCCCACGCCTGCTGCACGCCGGGCGGGAGGAAGGCCCCGGCCGAGACGAAGAGGCGGAGCGCGCCACCGAAGCGGGCGTGGATCGTCCGCCGGAAGACCAGGCGTCGCGCCCACATCGGCAGCCGCCGCGCGATGGTCCGGGCGCGCCGGAACGAGGCCGTCTTGCCCTGCTTCTCGACCTCCCGCTCGATGCCGGACCAGACGAGGTCGAGGAGCTGGGGCACGACGATCATCGCGGTCATCCGGTGTTCGCGGATCGCGTCGACCAGGACGCGCGGGTTGAGGGTGCGCACGTAGAGGATGTCCGCCCCGAAGTCGAGCAGCAGGTAGAGCCCGATCGCCTGCTCGAAGAGGTGCGAGAGGGGGAGCAGGGAGACGATCCGGTACTCAATCGCCGGCACGATCTCGTGGAAGCCGTCGATGCCGGCGATCGTGTTCTCATGGGCCAGCACCACGCCCTTCGGTGTGCCGGTGGTGCCCGACGTGTAGATGAGCAGGTAGACGTCCTCGGGCGCCGGGCGCGCCCAGGCGCCGACCTGAGCCTCCCAGTCGGCCGGGAGGCCCGCGCCGGGCTCGGCACAGAGGTCGTCGGTCGTGACAACCGGCAGGTGGTCCAGGTCGGCGTCGGCCGGGTCGGGCGCGTCGCGGCCGGTCCCGATGACGAGCTGACGGGCCTCGGAGCGCTCGGCAATCCGGCGGATCGCGTCGGGGGCCATGCGCTGGTCGACCGGCACCAGGATCACGCCGGCGCGCATGGCGCCAAAGTAGACGGCCGCGAGATCCGGGCAGGAGACTGACCAGGTGAGGAGGCGGTCCCCGTGCACCAGCCCCCGCGAGCGCAGCCGCCAAGCCGCCAGCCGGCTGCGCCGGTCAAGCTCGCGGTAGCTCCAAACCTGTTGCGACCCGTCCTCGCGGCGGAGCCGGAGCGCCGTCCGCTCACCGTAGCGCGCCGCGGCGCCCTCCAGGAGGTCGACCAGGGTGCGACCGGATGGCCGATACGCGCTCACGCGTGCATCGTGAACCACGACCGCGGGCGACGCAACGGTCCTTCGGCCCGTCGGGTCGCGGCGGCCACGTTCGGCGTACCGTTGGCGCCGGAGGTTCCACGCCATGGAAGACGCCGCCCTGTTCCTCGCCGACCTCGCGCTCCAGGCGCCCCACGTGCCGCGGGGCATCCACAGCCAGACGCTTTACGACGGGCCCGACCTGCGGCTCGTCCTCTTCGCCTTCGCCCCCGGCGAGGAGCTGTCGGAGCACACCGCCGCCCGGCCGGCGGTCGTCCACGTCCTCGACGGGGAGGGCGACGCCGTGGTCGGCGGCGAGCCGCACACGCTCAGCCCCGGGACCTGGTTCAGGATGCCGGCCCGGATGCCGCACTCGATCCGGGCCCGAACTCCGCTCCGCGTGGCGCTCTACCTGCTGCCCGCCGCCGGCTGATCGCCCCGCCCGGATCGATTCCGGGACCTTCGGCACGTTTGACCCCCCGGACCGAGCCGTCTATGCTCCGCCGGGCTCGCCGGCGCACGACGGAACCGTGCGTCGGTGGGCGTTCGCGCCTGCCGACCTCGCCCGGCGGCC
>CAZVPS010000252.1:0-3327 GCA_964629105.1 uncultured Anaerolineaceae bacterium | reverse complement strand
GGCCGTGAACGGGGGAAGCCCCAGCCGTCCCGAGCCGAACCGGGTGCCCGCCCGGCCCCAGGCGAGAGCCGCCGCATCCTCCAGGCGCCCGATCGCGGCGAAGCTGCCGCCGCTGCGCACGAACTCCGCGCAGGCGCGCACCTTCGGGCCCATGGAGCCCGCCGACCAGGTGTTCGCCGCGAGGCCCTCGAACGCCTCGTCGATCGAGATCCGGCGGATCGCCTCGGAATCGGGCGTCCCCCAGCCGCGGTAGACCGCGTCCACGTCCGTGAGAAGGAGAAGTCCCTCGGCGCCCACGGCCCGCGCCAGGACGACCGCCGCGAGGTCCTTGTCGATGACCGCCTCGCGCCCCTCGTACCGGCCGTCCGGCAGCTCGGCAACAGGGATCCCGCCGCCGCCGGAGGCGACGACCAGGATGCCCGCCTCCACCAGCGAGCGAACGGACGACGCTTCCACGAGCCGCAGGGGCCTCGGCGACGCGACGACCCGGCGCCAGTGCGTCCCGTCGGGAGCGATCGACCACCCGCGCTTCTCCGCGTGGTCCCGGGCGGTCGCCTCGTCGTAGACCGGCCCGACGGGCTTCGTCGGGTGGGCGAAGGCCGGGTCGTCGGACTGGACGACCACCTGGCTGACGATGACGGCGATCTCGCGCCTGATCCCCCGCTCGAGGAACGCCGCGTGGAGCGCCTGTGACATGAGGTAGCCGATCTGGCCCTGCGATTCTGCGCCGAGGACGTCGAGGGGCGGCTCCGGCACGACCTCGGCGGCCATCTCCGCCGCGATGGCGAGGAACCCGACCTGGGGCCCGTTGCCATGCGTCAGGACGATCTCCGCTCCGCTCCGTTCGGCGAGGTCGACGAGCGCGCGTGCGGCGCTCTCCAGGTTGTGGCGCTGGACCTCGGTCGACCCGGGCTCCCCCCGCCGGATCAGGGCGTTCCCGCCCAGGGCGACCGCGATGCGGGTCATCCAAGCCGCTCCCCGCGCCGATCGCCGCTGATCAGCGCGTAGAGGATCGCCTGCTCGGTGTAGACGCGGTTCTCCGCCTGGTCCCAGACGCGGCTCTGCGGCCCGTCCATCACCTCGTCGGTGACCTCGTCGCCGCGATGAGCCGGCAGGCAGTGCAGGAAGATCGCGCCCTTGGCGCCTCGGGCCATCATGGTCGCATCGACCGTGTAGCCGGCGAAAACCCGGCGGCGCTCCTCCCGCTCATGCTCCTTGCCCATCGAGGCCCACACGTCCGTGTAGACCGCGTCGGCGCCGCGCACGGCCTCGTACGGATCGTCGACGAGCTCGATCCCGCCGCCGTTCGCCGCGCAGTGCGCGCGGGCCGCCGCGACGATCGCGGGATCGGGGCAGTAGCCCTCCGGCGTCGCGATCGCCAGGGTGAAGCCGAGGTAGCCGGCCGCCTGGATGAGCGAGTGCGCGACGTTGTTGCCGTCGCCGATGAAGGCGACCCGGCCGCCGCGCAGGTCGCCGAAGACCTCTTCGAGGGTCATCACGTCGGCCAGCGCCTGGCACGGGTGGTGCTCGTCGGTCAGGGCGTTGACGATGGGGATCGTGGAGTTGGCCGCCAGCTCCTCCACGCGGGCATGGGCGAAGGTGCGGATCGTGAGCGCCGAGAGGTAGCGCGAGAGAACGCGGGCGGTGTCGGCGACGGTCTCGCCGTGGCCCAGCTGGAGCTCGTCGGGCCGCAGGACGATGGGGAGCATCCCCAGGGCCCACGCGGCGTCCTCCAGGCTGACCCGGGTCCGCGTCGACGGCTTGTCGAAGATCATCCCGACGCGGCCGCCGGCGAGCGCCTCGCGGTGCCTGCCTGGCTCGCGCTTGAACCGGTGGGAGAGGTCGAGGATCTCCCGGACGCCCTCCGCGCCCAGGGAATCGAGGGTCAGGAAGTGGTCGGTCATCGGGCGTCTCCTACGCGGTGGGAGCGGCCGCGCCGGCTGCCCGGGCACGGGCCACGATCGGGGCCAGGAGGTCGCCGAGCGACGGGGCGTCTGGTTCGGGCTCCAGCTCCTCGAGCTCGTAGACGACGCGGACGACGGGCTTCTCCAGGGTCAGGACCCGGGTGAGGTCGATCGGGTTCGCGGCGAGGACGAGGTCGGCCGGCATCGCGTTGAGGGTCTCCTCGAGCTCGTGCATCTGCTCCCGGCCGTAGCCCATCGCCGGCAGGAGGTTCTCGAGGTCAGGGTACTTGGCGAGGGTGCGGGCGAGGTCGCCCATCGCGTACGGGCGCGGATCCACGAGCTCGGCGGCGCCGAAGCGGCGCGCGGCGACGACGCCGGCCCCATAGGTCATCCCGCCGTGGGTTAGCGTCGGGCCGTCCTCGACGATCGCCACCCGCTTCCCGGCGATCTCGCCGCCGACGAGCTGGAGCGCGGAGCGGGCCAGGATCACCTCCGCCCGGGGGTTCAGCCGCGCGACCGCCTCGCGGACCATCGCAACCTGCTCGGGCGTCGCGCTGTCCACCTTGTTGATGACCACGGCGTCGGCCATCCGGACGTTCGCCTCGCCTGGGTGGTAGTGCGTCTCGTGGCCCGGGCGGAGCGGGTCGGCGACGACGACGAAGAGGTCGGGCCTGTAGAACGGGAAATCGTTGTTGCCGCCGTCCCAGATGACGACGTCGGCCTCCTGCTCCGCCGCGCGGAGGATCGCCTCGTAGTCCACGCCGGCGTAGAGGACGCGCCCGGCGTCGAGGTGCGGCTCGTACTCCTCGCGCTCCTCGATCGTCGTCTCGTGGCGGTCGAGGTCGGCGTATGTGGCGAAGCGCTGGACGCGCTGCCTGACGAGGTCGCCGTAGGGCATCGGGTGGCGGACGACGACGACGCGCAGCCCCTGCTCCTCGAGGAGGCGGGCGAGGCAGCGGGTCGTCTGGCTCTTGCCGGCGCCGGTGCGGGTGGCGCCCGTGGCGACGACCGGCTTGCTGCTGGCGATCATCGTGTGGACCGGGCCGAGGAGGACGAAGTCGGCGCCCCCCGCGAGCGCCCGGCTCGCCTGGTGCATGACGTACTCGTGGGCGACGTCGCTGTAGGCGAAGACGACGTGGTCGATCCTCTGGGTCGCGAAGATCTTCTGCAGGTCGTCCTCCGGGACGATCGGGATGCCGGTCGGGTAGAGGGGTCCCGCCAGCTCCGGCGGGTAGCGCCGGTCGGCGATGCCGGGGATCTGGGTCGCCGTGAAGGCGACGACCTCCACCGTGGGATCGTCGCGGTAGACGACGTTGAAGTCGTGGAAGTCGCGCCCGGCGGCCCCCATGATCACGACCTTCGTGCGGTCCATGGTTCGTCCGCTCCTCCCGGCCGTCGCGGGGAACGCTCGCGCGGGGGCGTG
>CAZVPS010000251.1:0-3354 GCA_964629105.1 uncultured Anaerolineaceae bacterium | reverse complement strand
GACGTCGTGGGAACCGTGGCAGTCGATGCAGATCGCGACCTGCGTGTCGGCCGCGATCGCCAGCCGCTGCCCGTGCACGCTCGTCCAGTACTTCGAGTACTGGTCCGTCGGCAGGTTGTACTTGCGCATCCGCTCGGGATCGGCGTGGCAGCTCCCGCAGATGCCCACCGTCTGGGCCCGTGAGGGCTTCCCGATGAACCCCTTCGTCCGGTCCATCGCGATCCCCATCCGATCGGAGTTCGGATCCCCCCCGTGGCAGTCGGCGCAGCTCACGCCGCCCTTGCCGTGGACGCTCTCCTGCCATGCCGTCGCGATGGTCTCCTGGCGGTGGCTCACCGCCCGGTGGCACTCGAAGCACTGGTTCGTCTCGCCCGCGGGCGAGTGCGGGAGGGGGGTCGGGAGCGGAGGTCCCGGGATCAACGATGGCGACGGCGACGACGACGCGAAAGGAACCTGTGCGAGGGTGGACTCCTCCGCGCGGGCGCCGCTCACGAAGGCCAGCAGGAGCAGGCCGGCCGGCATGGAGGCCGCAATGAGCAGCCGGCGGCGGCGGACCTGGGCGCGTCCGGGCGCCATCAGGGCAGGAACCCGCGGACCGTCAGCGCCACGGCGGCCGCGAGGATCAACGTTGCCACGCCGATCGCGATCTTCCGCCGGCGGGCCAGGACCTCCGGCTTCCGGTCCAGGAATGGCAGGACCGTCAGGAGGCCGAGCCCCACGATCGGGACCATGATCCCGACGGTCCGCGGGACGAGCTTCAGGAACTCGTAGACGGCCAGGAAGTACCACTCCGGCTTCGTGCCGACCGGCGTCTCAAGGGGGTTTGCCTTGTCGTCGAGGCCCGCCGGGAAGAGGGAGGCGAGGACGACGAGGAGGGCCAGCAGGACGTACCACGCGATCAGCTCGTCGAGGATGTAGTTCGGGAAGAAGGGTGTGGTCCGTCCCTCCGGCGAGCGCCCGCGTGGGTCCGGCCGCTTCGGGTTGGCGAGGCCGAGCTGGTGGACGAGGGTGAGGTGCACGAGCAGGAGGCCGGCGAGGGCGAGCGGCATGACCAGGACGTGGAGGCCGAAGAACCGGCTCAGCGTGGCCTCGGTGACGTCGGTGCCGCCCCGCAGGAGGAGGAGCAGCGGCTCCCCGATCACGGGCACGGCGCCCGCGATCTCGGTCCCCACGACCGTGGCCCAGTAGGCCCGCTGGTCCCAGGGGAGCAGGTAGCCGGTGAACCCGAAGACCATGGTGATCCCCAGCAGGCCGATGCCGACGACCCAGGTCAGTTCGCGGGGGTACTTGCAAGCCGCCTGGAAGAAGACCCGCAGGAGGTGCAGGACCACGAACAGGATCATCAGGTTCGACGCCCAGTGGTGGATGCTGCGGATCAGCCAGCCGAAGCTGACGTCGCTCATGACGAGGAGGACGCTGTCGTAGGCCGCGTCCGGCGTCGGCTTGTAGTAGAGGGCGAGCATGGTCCCCGTGGCGACCTGGATCCCGAACAGGAAGAGCGCGATCCCACCGAAGTAGAGGGTGCGCGCCTCGGCCGGGATCCGGACGTGGAGCAGGGCGTCCGCCAGCGACCGGCCGCGCGTCCGCTCCTCGATCCAGCCGCCCGGGCCGGCGGAGGTCGGGGTGCGCTCGGCGTCGGCGGTCACGTCAGGCGCTCACGAGGTAGATCTGGTCGCCTTCGACGCTGACGGTGACGGGCTGGAGCGCGGCCGGCGGCGGACCCGAGATCACCGCCCCGCTCGCGGGACTGAACCGCCCGTCATGGCAGGGGCAGACGATGGTGTTGTTCGAGCCGTCGAACGTGACGATGCAGCCGAGGTGGGTGCAGATCGCCGAATAGGCCACCACCCCCTGCGCGGTGTTGACGACGATGGTCGGCTTGCTGCCCATCGGGACGACCTTGCCCTGTCCGAGAGGGATGTCGGCGAGGGTCCCGGCGAGGACCTTGCCGCCGCTCCCGGGCGCGCTCGACTTCGGGGGAACCAGGAAGGCGACGACCGGCGCCGCGACCATGGCAAGGGTGGAAACCACGGAGAAGCCCAGCAGCCAGCGCAGGAAGCGACGCCGGGGGATTGCCGGCTTCGCGCCGGGCTGCGTGTCCGGGCCCATCCGCCTCTCCTGCGCTCCGTCCATGCGGGGCGTGGCTGGTGATCGGCAGAGCGTCGACGGCCGACCGGCCCGAATCAATCCATCGGACGGCTCTCTCGGCCTCTATCCAACGGCACAGGGGGCCCGCCGACGTTGCGCCGGCCGATCAGTGCTGCGGTTCAGCCCTTCGACGCTCCGTTGCCGCCGCCGGCGGCGCTCACCAGCTCCTCCATCCGCTTCGCCGTGTAGGCCGGGCCCTCCTCGCGCGTCAGCTGGGCCAGGACGTCCATCGGCAGCTCGTTGAGGATCGCGCCGTTCGGGTTGAAGAGCACGTGCTCGTCGACGGCGAGGCCGAACGCGGAACCCTCCTTCACCGCGTGGTAGAGGTTCCGCGGACGGACCGCGTCGCCCACGTTGACCACGTTGACGCCGGCCGCCCGGAGCTCCCCGAAGAGCGCGGCGTCGGGCCGCGTGTGGCAGGTCACGACGGCGTCGACCTCGAGGGTCGTCCGCCGGAAGTCCTTGTCCTGCAGGACGACCTCGCCGTCCCGGACCTCCGCGACGGTCGTGCTCGTGATCACCGTCACCGGGTGCTTGTAGGGCCGCGAGTGGAGCACTTCGGCGTCACCCTGGGCGAACCGCTTGCGCAGGACGTACATGTGGATGACCTCGCAATCCGCGGCGAACTCGCGGTTCTCGGTCACGATCGTGACCTGCTTCCCGATGTCGGCGAGGAACGCGGCGGTGTCCGTGGCGGCGTAGCTGTCGCCCCACAGGAGGACGCGGGCGCCGAGCTTGCGCATCTTCCGCCCGCCCGGGTGGCACTCGCAGGCGACCTTCGGGCAGGCCATCGCCTCCTCGAAGGGGACCACGCGGGACGCGTCGCCGACGACCTCCGGCACGTAGGCGACGGCACCCGTGGCGTTGAGGACGAGGTCGAACCCCCGCAGCTCCTCGACGGTCGGCGCGTGGTTGAGGCGGATGTCCACATGGAGGTCCAGGAGCTGGTCCCGGATCCAGTCCAGGTACCAGCGCATCTTCTCCTTGCCGGGGACCAGGCAGACATAGAGCATCGCCCCGCCCAGCTCGGCGTGCTTCTCGAAGAGCGTCACCTGGTGGCCGCGCTCGGTGGCGATCCGGGCCGCCTCCATCCCGGCCGGCCCGCCGCCGACGACGGCGACCCGAACCGGCTTCGTCGTCCGCTTCATCTCCGCGTAGGCGGGGTTGCCGCAGGCCGCGTTGATGGAGCAGGCGATCTCCTTCTTG
>CAZVPS010000250.1:0-3359 GCA_964629105.1 uncultured Anaerolineaceae bacterium | reverse complement strand
CTCCACCGCCGTCCGGAGCCGATCGGCTGCCGTGGCCAGGAGGCCGCCCACCACCATCGTGCTGCGCGAGGCGACGGTCGGGCCGCTGTTGGGGACGACCGAGGTGTCCTGGCGGACGACCTCCACGTCCTCGAACGGGATGCCGAGCCGGTCCGCCACGATCTGGGCGAAGACCGTCCGCATCCCCTGGCCCATCTCCGTCTGGTCGGTCAGGGCGCGGATGCCACCCTCGGCCGTCAATTCCAGGGCGGCGATGCTGGCGAGGTACTTCTCGCCGCCGCCGGTGAAGCCGGCCCCGTGCCAGCCCATGGCGACACCGATCCCGGGTGCGCTGCGCGCGCCGCCGGCCGCGCGGTCCACCCTCCGGGCCGCGGCAAACGCGCTCCGGCGGGTCTCGAAATCGCCGGCCTCGAGCGCCGCCGCCAGGGTCTCCCGGGCCGAGACGCTGTCGCGGAGCACCTGCTGGGTCGGTGTCAGGTCGCCGAGCCGGTAGGCCCAGCGCGCCCGCAGCTCACCCGGCGAGACGCCGAGCGCCTCCGCGATCCGGTTGACCTGCATCTCCACGGCGAACTCGGTCTGGGGCGCGCCGAAGCCGCGGAAGGCACCCGTGGGAGGCGTGTGCGTCTGCACCGCACGCGAGCGGATGCGCACGTTCGGGCAGGCGTACGGGCCGCCCGCATGCAGGGTCCCCCGGGAGAGCACCACCGACGAGAGGGTCTGGTAGGCACCCGCGTCGAACGTGATGTCGATCTCCTGGGCGACCAGCCGGCCGTCGCGCGTGACGCCGGTGCGATGGGTGATCACCGCCGGATGGCGCTTCGTCGAGACGGAGATGTCCTCGTGGCGGTCGTAGATCAGGCGCACCGGGCGCCCGACCGCCAGGGCGAGCATGGCGGCGTGGATGGCGAGCCCCGACGGGAACTCCTCCTTGCCACCGAAGGCGCCGCCGGTGTCCTCCTGGACGACCACGCACCGCTCGGCGTCGAGGCCGAGTGCCCGCTTCATGGCGGCGTGGACGTAGTACGGGCACTGCAGCGAGCCATGGACCGTGACGCCGCCGTCCGGCCGCGGCACGGCGATCATGCCCTGGGTCTCGATGTAGATGTGCTCCTGGTGGCCGACCCGGTAGGTTCCGTCGATGACCAGGTCCGCCTCGGCGAAACCAGCCTCGAGGTCACCCCGGGCGATGGTGTAGCCGACGAAGACATGGTCGGCCGCGAGCATGTCGGTGACGGCCGGGAGCGGCTCCGTGCGGAGCCGGATGTGGTCGCGCGCGGCGTGCGCCAGCGCAAGGGTGGGGGCCGCGACCAGGGCGACGGGCTCGCCGATGTGGCAGATCTCGTCCGCGGCAAGGACCGGCTGGTCGTCCTTCATGAGGTGGATGACGTTCTCGCCGGGCACGTCCGCAGCCGTCAGGACGACGACCCGGCTCCAGTCGAAGTCCGGATCGCGCTCGATGCCGAGCAGGCGGGCATGGGGTTCGGTCGCCCGAACCGTGCTGCCGTGCCACGCCCCGGGGACCACGAAGTCGTCTGTGTACCGGGTGGCGCCGAGCACCTTGGGAACGGCATCCACCCGGGGCACCGACCGCGGGTCGGTCGCGGGATCGGGGATCCGCCGGGCCGGCGACGCCTCCTCGGGGATCCGCCGGGCCGGCGCGGATGGGGCAGGCGTCGCGTGGGGGGTCCGAACCGGCGCTCGCGTCGTCATGCCTTTACTCGTCCTTCACGATGGGTCCCGGCCCTGCCGCGGACCGCTTTGAGGAGATTCTCCGGGTCGGTGGCAATGGCTTCGCGGCCACCCCGCTCCAGGAACCAGATGCAGGCCTCGATGATGCAGGCCTCGATCCTGGGCGCCATGCTGCCCTTGGCGAAGTGCCTGCGTTGCCGCCGTAGCCGGAGCCGTATGACCAGATCTCGCGGGTCTCTGGGAAGTGGACGATGTACTTCGTGGCGGGGTCGCGGTCGATGCCGAGGAGGCGCGCGTGGGCCTCGGCGGAACGGACGGTCAGCCCGAACCAGGCGCCCTCGACCGCGAGATCGTCGGTGTAGCGCGCGACGCCGGTCACCTTGGCCGGGGCGTCGCGGCGGGGCACGGAGGCGCCGATCAGGCCGCTCACGGGGGCGACGATGCGCGCCCGAGCCGTGCCCCGTCAAGGGACACACCGCCCGCCGCGGGGGGCGAAGTGGGCCGGGGGCCGAAGCGAGCCGTGGCCTCCCGGAGAGGCTGGGCGGACCTCAGGCCTCGAGGCGCGTCCGCAGCGTCGCGAGGTGGTCGGCCAGCGCGGCCGGGAGCCGGTCGCCGAATCGAGCGTAATGCTCGTCGAGTTGGGGCATCTCTGCGACCATTGCCGGCCCGTCCACGCGGAGCAGCTCGGCGAGGTCCTCGTCGGCGAGGTTGAGTCCGGTCGTGTCGAGGTCGCCGGGTGCCGGCAGGTAGCCGATCGGCGTCTCGTCGGCTTCGGCCTCGCCATCGCAGCGCCGGAACATCCATTCCAGCACGCGGCTGTTCTCGCCGAAGCCTGGCCACAGGAAGCGGCCCTCGGCGTTGCGGCGGAACCAGTTGACGTAGAAGATCCGCGGGAGCTTCTCGGGCGTCGTCGCCCGCCCGACCTCGAGCCAGTGACCCCAGTAGTCGGCCATGTTGTAGCCGCAGAACGGGAGCATGGCGAAGGGATCGAAGCGGAGCTTGCCGACCTCGCCGAACGCCGCCGCGGTCGTCTCGGAGCTCATGATCGAGCCCATGAAGACGCCGTGCGACCAGTCGAACGCCTCGCGGACGAGCGGGACCACGCCCGCCCGGCGGCCGCCGAACATGATCGCGTCGATCGGCACGCCGGCCGGATCTTCCCACTCCTCCGCGATCGCCGGGTCCTGGCGGGCCGGCGCCGTGAAGCGGGCGTTGGCGTGGGCCGCGGGCCGGCCAGCGTCGGGAGTCCAGTCCTGGCCCTTCCAGTCGATGAGGTGCGCCGGCGGCGTGTCGGTCAGCCCTTCCCACCAGACGTCGCCGTCGTCGGTCAGGCCCACGTTCGTGTAGATGCAGTTCGCGGCGAGGGTGCGGATCGCGTTCGGGTTCGTCTTCTCGCTCGTGCCCGGCGCGACACCGAAGAATCCCGCCTCCGGGTTGATCGCGTAGAGACGCCCGTCGTCGCCGAAGCGCATCCAGCAGATGTCGTCGCCGACCGTCTCCACCGTCCAGCCGGGGAGCGTCGGCACGAGCATCGCCATGTTCGTCTTGCCGCAGGCGGACGGGAAGGCGCCGGAGAAGTACTTCTGCCGTCCGTCGGGGGCGGTGACCTTGATGATCATCATGTGCTCCGCGAGCCAGCCCTCGTCGCGGGCGATGGCCGAGGCGATCCG
>CAZVPS010000249.1:0-3364 GCA_964629105.1 uncultured Anaerolineaceae bacterium | reverse complement strand
GGAGGCCGAAGCGTAGCAGAGGGCGTCCTGCGGGCCGCCCGCCCGCTCGCCGGGCTGTGAGGCGCGTCCGCCCGATCCGTCAATGCGGCCGCCCGCACGATCCCGAATACCGCGGGACGACAGGACCTCCCGGGCATGCGCGTTGCGTACATTGAGCCGGCCCGGGATCGGGCCGGTCCGATCGCCCTGCGGTCAGCGGTCGAGCAGCTCCGGGTTGGGCGGAGGTCAGCAGGTCGCGGGCGACTGTTGAGCCCGCAGGCGCGCCCGCTCGTCGTACACGCCGGCGAACCTGGTGGACGAGGCGATCATGTCGACGTTGGCGTAGACGAGGATCGCCCGCGCGTCCTTGGTCGAGTGGGCCGAGGCGTAGCGGAACGAGCCGTGAAGGCCGAGCTCCTCGCCGCTCATCCCGTCCGTCCGGCGGCCCGATCCATGACCGGCGGCCCTTGGCCGGGTCGCGCCGCGAGCGCACGCTCCCGCCGATGTTCGACCGGATCGGCCGGGCGGTGGTTCGCGCCCCGCTCGTCGTCATCGCCGCCTGGATCGTCATCGCAGGCCTCTGCGTGCTGCTGGCGCCTCCCCTCTCTCGCGTCGGCTCGGCGGACGAGACGAGCTTCCTGCCGGCCGACGTGGAGTCGGTCGAGGCGCGCCGGATGGGCGCCGAGGCCTTCCCGAAGGACGCGGCGGCGGCCACGGCGACGCTCGCCTTCTTCCGGGAGGGCGGCCTCACGGTCGACGATGCCGCCTACCGCGACGCCTTCGCCGCGTGGCTGACCGATCCCGCGACCCCCGCAGCCGTCCGCGACCGCGTCCTCGGCGTCACGACCGTGGCGACGGACCCCCTGCGCGCGCCCGAGATGCGCAGCGAGGACGGCACGACGGAGCTGGCCTCCGTCCGGCTCGACGTCGTCGCCTTCCAACAGGGGGCGAACGAGGCCGTCTCGGGGATCCGGGCCCACGCCGCGGCGACTGCGCCGACCGGCCTCGCCGTGCATGTGACCGGATCGGCCGGGATCGGCGCCGACTACGTCGCCTCGATCGTGGAGGGCACCGACCGGACGACGATCGCCACGGTCCTCCTGGTCATCCTCATCCTGCTCGCCATCTACCGGGCGCCCCTCGCGGCCCTCGTGCCGCTGCTGACGATCGGCGCCGCCTTCCTCGTCTCGCGCGGTCTCCTGGGCTGGGTCGCCGAGTCGGGCGTCAAGGTGAGCACGCTGATCGAGTCGTTCGTGGTCGTCCTCGTCTTCGGCGTCGGCACCGACTACACGATCTTCCTGGTCAGCCGCTACCGGGAGGAGCTGGCCCGGACACCCGACGGCGGCAGGAGCGCGGCCTCGCGGGCGGTCGCGGCCGAGCGGACGGTCGCCCGGATCGGGGCGGTCATCGCGGCGTCGGCGGCGACCGTGATCGTCGGCCTCGTCTCCTTGGCCGTCGCCCGGTTCGGCCTCGTCCAGACGATCGGGCCGGCGATGGCGCTCGCGATCGCCGTCACCCTGGCCGCGGGCCTCACCCTCGCCCCCGCGCTCCTCGTGGTCTTCGGTCCCGCGCTCTTCTGGCCGCGCCACCCGAAGCCGATCGGCGAGGAGGCGGGCGTCTCGGCGTGGGACCGCCTGGCTGCCGGGATCGTGCGCCGCCCGATCCTCGTCGGGGTCGCGGTCGTCGGCGTGCTCGCGATCCCGGCACTCGCGATCCGGGCTCCCACGACCAGCTTCGACATGCTCGCCGAGCTGCCGACCACGTCCGACGCGCGCCTCGGCTTCGAGCGCGTGGCCGAGCACATGGACCGCGGCCGGCTCATGCCGATCGTGGCGTACCTGGACGCCCCGGAGGCCGATCTCACGACCCCTGCCGGCCTGGCGGCGATCGCGCGGGCGACCGAGGCGATCGCGGCGACGGAGGGCGTGGCCACGGCGCGCAGCCTCGTGGCGCCGACGAGCAAGGGGATCACCGAGGACCTCCATCCGTCGACCCAGCTGCAGACCATCGCCGCCGGCGTGGGGCGCCTGGCGCTGCCGGGTGCGATCGATCTCGCGCTCGCGAACCCCGCCGCCCTGGCCGGCCTGACCACCGGCGGGGCATGGCTCGATGCGCTCGGCGCCGGGCATCCATTCGTCGTCGCCGACCCGTCGTGGGCGAATGCGGCCGAAGCCCGGGCGGTGCTCACGGAGGCGCTCACGGGACTGATGGTCCCGGGCACCCCGTCGGACGCCGCCGTCCTGCTCAAGGAGCGGGCGGCCGGGGCCGCGGGCGACCTCGCAGACGCGCTGGATGCGGTGGCCGGCCGGCTCCGGGCGACCCCCGACGAGGACTGGTTCCTCGCCCGGGGCCTGGCGGGCGACGCGGGCGCCCAGGTCGACCGGCTCGTGGCAGCGTTCGTCGGGCCCGATGGGCACGTGGCCCGGATCTCCACCGTGGCGACCGACGACCCCTACTCCAGCGCGGCGTCGGAGACGGTCGGGCGCGTCCGCGCGTCGATCGCGGTCCTTGCCCCGGTCGACGGGATCCGCTACCTGGTCGGCGGGCCGACGGCCGAGTTCGCCGACATCCACACGACGATGGAGGCCGACTTTCAGGTCGTCGCCGTCCTGACCGTGCTGGGGATCCTCGCGGTCCTGGCGCTCCTCCTCCGCAGCCTGGTCGCGCCGGTCTACCTGGTGGCGACCGTGCTCCTCTCGTACGTCACGACGATCCACCTGTCGGGCTTCGTCTTCGAGGAGATCCTCCGCCAGCCGGGCATGAGCACCTACCTGCCGCTGATCGTCTTCGTGCTGCTCGTCGCCCTCGGGTCGGACTACAACATCTTCGTGACAAGCCGGATCCGCGAGGAGAGCGCCACCGGCGACCTGCGGGCCGGCATCCGGCGAGCCTCGGCGCACACGGGCACGGTCGTCACCTCGGCGGGCGTCATCCTGGCCGGAACCTTCGGGTCGCTGATGTCGGCGCCGCTCCTCATCCTCTTCCAGATCGGCTTCGCGGTCGCCCTGGGCGTGCTCATCGACACCTTCATCGTGCGCAGCATCCTCGTGCCGGCGCTCGCCGCGGCGTTCGGCGAGTGGAGCTGGTGGCCCTCGCGTCGCCGCGGTGCGGCCGCCCAGCCTCCTGGCGCGAACCACCCCACCTCCGCGTCCGGCCCCGTCGCCGGCTGACGCCGACTGACGTCGGGACGGACGGATCCGGGTCTGGCCAAGCGATCCGCCGGGCCGACGGATCCGTGTTCTCGTCCAGGTACGTCCGTGACATCAGGACGTCCGCGCGCCGGCCCACCTGCCGGCCCGCGCGCCGGCTCGTCTGTCGGCCGTGCATTGAACGCATGACCGCGCGCCCCTTGGAGCGGCCGGCGGTCCCGACGGCAGGATCCGTG
>CAZVPS010000248.1:0-3374 GCA_964629105.1 uncultured Anaerolineaceae bacterium | reverse complement strand
CTCGCCGACCAGATGATCCGCGAGTTCGACGACGGCGTGCCGGGGAGCGAGGGCCCCGATGGCAGCCGGGTCCGGCCCGGGATCATCGGCGAGATCGGGGTCCACAAGCCGTGGGTCTCGGCCCAGGAGGAGCGCGTCCTGCGGGCATGCGGGCAGGCGGCCCGCGCGACCGGGATGAGCGTCACGACGCACGCCGTCATGTCGCCGGTCGGGCTTCGCCAGCTCGACATCCTCGAGCAGGCGGGCGCGGACCCGGCGCGCGTGGTCATCGGCCACGCCGACTCCTACCCGGTGCTCGCCCACTGGCTCGCCATCGTCGAGCGCGGCGCCTCGATCGAGTGCGATTTCCTCGGCATGTCGTTCACGCCCATGGAGCGCAAGGGCGAGCCGCGGGTCATCGAGCTGATCCTGCAGCTGCTGGAGCGTGGTCACGGCGACCGGATCCTCCTGTCGCAGGACGTCTGCGACAACAGCCAGCTCGTCTTCTACGGCGGGAACGGGTACGCGTACCTGGCCGAGCAGTTCCTGCCGCGGCTGGTCGAGCGAGGAGTCGGCGACGCGGAGATCCGCCGGCTGACCGTGGACAACCCCCGCCGGATCCTGACGATCGCGCGGTAGGGCGGACGACGAGACGCGCGGTCGGCTAGTCGGACGAGCCGACCGCCGACGGCATCCGCGACGACCAGCCGCCGCCCGGGGCGAACCGGGCCGGCCGGTACGCCTCGAGGGGCGCCGTGTCGCCGCCGGTGAGCTCCTCGGTCACGAGCAGGGCCAGCCGCGCCGCCAGGGTGATGCCGCTGTGCGTCACGACGTGGTACAGGTTCGCGACGGACGGGTCGAAGCCGACGAGGGGCAAGCCGTCCTTCGGCATCGGTCGCACGCCCAGGCGCACCGCCTCGGCCTCGACGTGGGCGAGGGCCGGCACGACGGCACGGGCGCGCTCCATGCCTTCATGAACCAGCGGGTGGTCGATCGCGAGCGGAGATCCCTCGACGGCGTGGCTGTCGAGGGTCTCCCGCTGGACCATCAACCGGGCCCCGCCGTCGGGCCGGAGGTTGACGCCTGGCGCGTAGACGACGTGGCGCAGGCGGGCCGGCGCCGGCGCGGTGACGATGAGCAGGCCCGGCGTGCGTTCCAGCGGCAGCTCGACGCCGGCGAGCGTTGCGACCCGTGCGGCGTCCGGCCCCGCCGCGTTCACGACGACGTCGGCCGCCAGCTCCTGGCCGTCGCCCAGCACCACCGTGTCGACCGTGCTGCCGGCGGAGCGCAACGCCACCACGTCGCCCCGGATGAGCCTCGCCCCGTACCGCTCGGCTGCGGCGCTCATGGTCCCGTGGGCCATGGCCGCGGGGTCCAGCCACCCGGCGCGGTGGACGAGGAAGACCATGGCGACGGCCTCCGGGTCGATCCAGGCATCCGGCTCGAGGTCGCGCATCGCCTGCTGCGGGCTGAGGCGGTCGACGCGCATCCCCCAGTCGAGGAGCCGGCGCATGACCTGCCCGAGGCCGGCGGCCCGCGCCCCGTCGCGCGCGTCGGCCCAGTGCAGGGAGCCCGTGACGTGCACCCAGTCGCCGCCGATCTCGTCGGCGAGATCCTGGTGGTCCCGGATCGAGAGCACGTTCAGGCGGTGGTAGCCGCGGGGCGGCTTGTCCGTCCCGTTGATGTAGGCGAAGGTGTTGCCGGTCGTGCCCGAGCCCGGGAAGCGGCGCTCGACCGTGGTCACCTGCGCGCCCGCCTGGGCCAGCCGGTAGCTGAGGGCGGTCCCGATCGCGCCGGCCCCCACGACGACGATCCGCGCATCCTTCAGATAATCCGACGTCGTCATCCGCTCGACCTCGCAGCCGGTGTGGGGCCCGCCGCCAGTCTATCTCGCCCAGGTTGACGGGCCGGACCCGCGAACGGACACTCCGATCATCGAGCAGGGGCAGAAGGGAGCAACCATGCCGGCGCGGGTCTCGGTCCTCGGGGCGGGCAACGGCGGCTGTGCGATCGCCGCCGACCTGACGAGGCGGGGGATCACCTGCACGCTATTCGATCTGCCTCGGTTCGACCCGATCCTGGCCCCGATTCGCGAAGCCGGCGTCCTGCGGCTGACCGGAGCCCTTGGCGACCATACCGTCGCCGCGCCGATGATCACCACCGATGTCCGCGAGGCCGTCGAGGGCGCGGACATCCTGGTCATCGCCGTCCCGGCCTTTGCCCAGGACGCTTTCGCCCAGGCCTGCGCACCCTTCATGCAGCCGGCCCAGATCGCGGTCCTGATGCCGGGGAGCACCGGCGGTGCCCTCGCCTTCGCCCAGGAGCTCCGCCGAGGAGGAGCAGCCGAGGGCGTCGTGGTGGCCGAGACCCTCTCGTTGCCATACGCCTGCCGGAAGGTCGAGCCGAATCATGTTCTCATCGGCGGCGTGAAGCGGAACCTTCCAGTGGCGGCGTTTCCGGCCCGCCACACGGACCGGGTGCTCGTCGCGCTTGAGCCGGTGTTCCCGGGCATGCTGGTGGCGGCGACGCATGTGCTCGAAACCAGCCTCAACAATCCCAACGCGATGGCCCATCCGCTGCCCGCACTCCTGAATGCGGGCTGGATCGAGACCACCGGCGGTGACTTCCGCTTCTACACGGATGGGGTCAGCCCGTCGGTGGCCCGGGCGATGGATGCGCTCGATCGCGATCGGCTCGCGCTCATGACCGCCCTCGGGCTGCCGGCCGTCTCCGCCACGGAGTGGGACAGGCGGCTCTACGGGCTCGTGGGGGCCACCACCTACGAGCTGAACCGCGACAGCTGGGTCCACCGGGACGTCCGGGCCCCTGACAGCCTGCGGTCGCGGTACCTCACCGAGGACGTCCCCTATGGTCTCGTCCCGATGGCCTCGATCGCCCGCCAGCTCGGGGTCGAGACGCCGATCATGGACCTGGTCATCGATCTGGCGTCGCTCCTCCTCGACGAGGATTTCCGGTTGGGCGGGCGAACCGCCGCGTCCCTCGGTCTGGAGGGTCTTGGCGCCCGCCAGATGGTCGAGTTCGTGGAGACCGGACGGGCCTGAGAGCGGGCGCCGGACTGCGGGGGGGCCGGCGCGATCACCGCGTCGTCGGCGCGGCCGCCGCCTGTCAGGCGATGTTTCGTGCAGCGCCGCCGCCGGGACTTCTCCGGACGCCCCAGATCGCCGCCCGGGCCCTGCCTGCGGGCCGGAGGGGCCGGGTCTTGCGGGCCGGAGGGGCCTCGGCGCGGGCAGGATTGCCATCCGCGAGGGCGGCGCACGCCATCTGGGCCCCGTCCCGCCGCGCTGTCTCCCCCGCTGGCCAACCCGAAGCACGAATCAACGCCTGTGAGGCGGGTGCCCGCCGCCGCCCGCCGGTGCCCGCCGCCGCCCGCCGGT
>CAZVPS010000247.1:0-3417 GCA_964629105.1 uncultured Anaerolineaceae bacterium | reverse complement strand
CTGCTCCGGGTCGAAGCTGAGGAGGAGGAACGGCCGGGCGCAGACGAGGGCGACCGCGAAGACGACCGCCGTGGCGACGGCCTGGGTGACGAGGCCCTCCAGGCTGGTGCCGAGGATCTGGCCGAAGAGGATCCCCACGAGGTCGCCGGCGAACGAGCTGGAGCGGGAGACGATCACCACGCCGAGGGCCAGCATCGCCACGAAGAGGAGCCCGATCGCCGTGTCCGACGAGAGGCGCGAGCGGCGCGTGATCAGGTTGACCCCCGCGATCATCGCGAGCGCGCCGACGGCGGCCCCCGCGATCCCCGGCAGGCCCAGCAGGAGCGCGCCGGCGATCCCCGGCAGGACGCCGTGGGCCAGCGCGTCGCCGATGAAGGCAAGGCCGCGGAGGACCACGAACGTGCCCACGATCGAGCAGGCGATCGAGACGAGCACGCCGGCGAGGAGGGCGCGGAGCATGAACTCGTTGGCGAGGAAGGGTTCGACGAAGGGGCCCATCGGCGGCCCTCAGCGCAGGGCCGTCGCGATCGCGGTCGCGATCTGCCCGATGAAGGTAGCGTACGACCCGTCCGCCGGCAGGGTGTGGCTCGGGAGCTCGACCACGGCCGCCCCGGTTTCCCGCCCGATCGCCTCGACCACCGCCGCGGGCGTGCCGATCTCGGCGAAGATGACGGTCACCCCCTCGGCCTCGATCGCCGCCCGCAGGTCGGCGAGCTGGCCGGCCGCGACCTCGCCCTGGGAGGTCAGGCCGGGGACGACGGCGCCGACGAGGCGGAAGCCGTAGCGGTCGGCGAAGTAGCCCATGGACTCGTGGCCGGTGACGAGCAGGCGACGAGCCTCCGGGATGACCGCGAGCGTGGCCCGCGTCGCGGCGTCGAGGTCGGCGAGACGGGCCGCGAGTGCGGGGGCGCGATCGGCGACGTCGATCCCGACGCTTCCCAGCGCCGGCACGAGGGCCAGGACCACGTCGCGCATCGCCAGCGGATCGACCCAGAAGTGCGGGTCGCCGCCGGCCTCGTGGCCATCGCCGGCCTCGCCGCCCGTCCGCTGGCGGACCACGACGTGGTCGGTGGCCCGGAAGACGACGACGCCGCGCTTCTCCGCCTCGGCCAGCGGCTTCTCCAGGCCCTCCTCCAGGTTGAGACCGTTGGCGACGACGAGATCGGCCTTCTCGACCCGCTCGATGTCCTTCGCCGAGGGCGACCAGTCGTGGGGGTCCACGCCGTTGCCCATGAGGACGGTCACGACAGCCCGGCCGCCGACCAGGTCGGCCACCACGGCCCCGAGGACGGGGGTGGTCACCACAACCGACGGGGTGCCGGGGTCCGCCGTCGCCCCGCCGCCCGCGCAGCCGGCCGCCAGCAGGACGACCGCCCCGAGGGATGCTGCGATACGCAGTCTCATCATGGCTGGCAGGCGGGGCACAGCCCGAACAGCTCGAGGCGATGCCCGTCGATCCGGTAGCCCGTCCGGCGCGCCACCTCGCGGGCGACGGCGCCCAGGCCCAGGTCCCCGACCTCGATGGAGCGATCGCAGCGGGCGCAGATCACGTGGTGATGATGGGCCGGGACGCAGGCGACGTAGGCGTGCTCGCCGGTCGGGCGATCCAGGCGCTCGACCGCCCCCACGCGCTCGAGCAGGTCGATCGCCCGGAAGATCGTCGCCCGCCCGATGCCCAGGCCGCGGGACCGGGCCTCCGCGAAGAGGTCGGCGGCGGTGAAGGTGGACCCGTCGCGCGCCGCGATGAGCTCCGCCAGGGCGCGGCGGGGTGCCGTGAGCCGGTAGCCGGCGTTCTCGAGGGCGGCGACGATGGGGGAGGAGACGACCATGGCCGGCACCATAGCAGCAGGCGGCTCCATTGTCGAGACAGGGTATCAATTGATAGGTGTGGCGGCTCGCTCTCCCACGGCCGGTGCGCTACGCTCGCGGTGCGCCCCGACGGCCATCCCCTCGACTCCCCGGCGATCGATGCGCTCGCGCTCTCCTCTTCGGCGCCAGCCCCGACCTGGTCGCCGAGCGGATCCGCGAGGTCGCCGGATGACGGCCGGCAATGCATCATGGGCCCGACCCCAAGGAGGAACCGGATGACCCCCGTTCGCCGCCTCACCCGCCTCGGCGGGCTGTTCCTCGCCGCGCTCGTCGTGGCCTCCATCGCGGTCGGCTGCTCGTCCGGCAGCCCATCGATCGTCGTGGCCGATCCGTGGGCCCGCGCCTCGTCGGCCATGGGCAGTGCGGGCGCCGCCTACATGACGATCCAGAACACGGGCGCCGCCGCGGACGCGCTCATCGGGGCGTCGAGCCCGGCCGCGACCACCGTCGAAGTCCACGAGACGGTGGCCATGGGATCGCCCGCCCCGGGTGCCTCGGGCGACGGCGGGATGATGGGGATGCAGCCGGTCGCGCGCCTGGAGATCCCGGCCGGTGGGAGCGTGGAGCTCAAGCCCGGCAGCTACCACATCATGCTGATCGGCCTGAAGCAGGACCTGAAGCCCGGCGCCACGATCGAGATCACCCTGGCGTTCGAGAAGGCCGGCGAGATCAAGGTCACCGCCACGGTGCGGGAGAGTTGAGGAGACGCCCTCGATGACCGACGGCACCCCGGGGACGGGCCGGCCGCAATTCCCGGCGGACCGCCCGGGCCTCGATACTCCCTCGACCATGGCTGCGTCCCCCCGGCCCGTGGCGCCGACCCGCCTCGCCCTGCTCACCGCGCTGGCGCTCGGCTTCGCCGCGCTCGCCGGGATCGCGATCGGCGCGGTGGCCTGGCTCGCCCTCCCGACGCCGGCGCCGTCCTCGTCGACCACCGGCGGCGCCATCTGGCCGGTCTCGCCGACGCCAGAGGGGCTGGGTCGCGACACGGCCGTCCGGCCGGTGGCCCCCGCCCCGCCCCTGCGCCTGACGGACCAGGAGGGCCGCCCGTTCGACCTGGCGTCGCTGCGCGGCCGCCCGGTGCTCGTCTTCTTCGGCTACACCCACTGTCCCGACGTCTGCCCGACGACGCTCGCCGACGTCCGCGACGCGCTGAAGCTCATCGACGGGCAGGTTGGCGTCGTCTTCGTGACGATCGATCCCGCCCGCGACGACGCGGCGGCGATGAAGCAGTACGTGGACTACTACCAGGCCGGCTTCTTCGGCCTGAGCGGCACGGACGACGAGATCCGGGCCGCGGCGGGAGCGTGGGGCGTCGCCTATGCGAAGGTGGAGACCGGCTCGGCGGCCGGCTACGCGATGGCCCACACGGCCGACGCCTTCCTGGTGGACGCGGAGGGCCGGCTGCGGCACCGGATCTGGTTCGGGGCCGGGCCGGCGATCATCGCGGCCCGCGTGAACGGGCTCACTACGGAGGTCCTCGCGACGCCCGCGCCGACATCGCTGCCGGCCGCGAGCACGCCGGCCGCCACGCCGGCCGCCACGCCG
>CAZVPS010000246.1:0-3422 GCA_964629105.1 uncultured Anaerolineaceae bacterium | reverse complement strand
GCGCATAGAAGGCGAGCGGCGTCCGCACGGTGGTGCACGGTAGCACCGCCCGGCGCGCGCGCGGACCCGTACGGACGGGATGGTACCGATAGGTCTTCAGCCGCCTGTCGGGCGGGCCAGGCGCGGCGGTACGATCGCGTGGTGACCGCCCGTCCGAGCCCGCAGGTCCGCCGCGCCGTCCTCGACGGCGCGATAGTCGCCGGGCTCCTCTTCTTGGCGTACCTCTTCCTCGTCATCGCGCCGGCGGCAGGGACCTTCGGCTTCGACGCCTACGCCTACTGGGCGGTCGATCCCCGGGATCCATATGCGGCGACGGCCGGCGCGCTGGGAGCCTTCACCTACTCGCCCGCGATCGCGTGGGCCTTCGCGCCGTTCGGCCTGCTGCCGTTCTGGCAGTTCCTCTGGCTGTGGGCGGCGATCCTGGCAGGCACGGGGATCTGGCTCGGCGGGACCTCGCCGCGCGCCATCCTGGCGGTCTTCGCCTTCCCGCCGGTCGCGCTGGAGCTCTACCACGGCAACGTCCACCTCCTCATGGCGGCCGCGATCGTTCTGGGCTTCCGCCACCCGTGGACCTGGTCGTTCGTGCTCCTCACGAAGGTGACCCCCGGCGTCGGGCTCGCCTGGTTCCTGTTTCGGCGGGAGTGGCGATCCCTTGCCGTCGCCGTCGGCGCGACCGGCGCCCTCGCTGGCATCTCATTCGCCATCGACCCGGCCGCCTGGCAGAGCTGGATCACGGACAGCCTCGGGGCCACCGCGACGGGAGCCCCGCTCAACCAGTTCTCGCTCCCGGTCCCGCTCTGGATCCGCCTGCCCGCCGCGCTGGTCGTCGTTGCGTGGGGGGCCCGCACGGACCGGCGCTGGACGGTCCCGGTGGCCGCCACGCTCGCTCTCCCAATCCTGTGGCCAAGCGGCTTGGCCATTCTCGCGGCCGTCGCGCCGCTGCTCCAGGGCCGCCCGGCGCTCCGCGAGGGAACCCGGTGGTGGCGATGGGCCCGGTGAGGTTGCGCCCCGCATTCCCCAGCTGGACGCTCGACGCTCTCCTTGCCACCTGGTTCGCGGTGATCAGCGCCCAGCGGCTCGCCATGCTCGCCGGCGGCGGAGCCTTCGGCTTCGACGGACGTCTCTACCGAGAGGCCGCCCGCGCCTGGCTCGCCGGCGGCGATCCATGGTCGGTCTTCCTGGGCGGGATCGGCTTCGGGGCCCCACCTCCCACGCTCCTCGCGATGGTGCCGTTCGCGATCCTCCCCGAGCCGCTGGCTCTGGCGACGATGCTCGGCGTGGGCCTCATCGGCACGGCGCTCGTCCTGCGCCGGCTGGGCATGCCCTTGTGGTTCCTGCTGTTCCCGCCCCTTGTCGATGCGGCCTGGAATGCGAATCCCGAAGTTCTCCTGCTGCCCTTGCTCATGGCCGGAGTGGCCGGTCCCGCGGCGGCCGGGCTTGTCAAGGCGTATGCCCTCGTGCCCGTGCTTGTCCTCGGCCGTTGGCGTCCACTCGCGGTCGCGGCGGTCGTGCTCCTGCTCTCAGCCCCTCTGCTGCCTTGGGGCGAGTTCCTCGCAGCGCTCCCCGAGATCGCTGACCGCTTCCGGGTCCAGTCGGCGGGCGGAATGAGCGCAACCGCGTGGTGGCCACTCATTCCCGTTACGGCTTCAGCGCTCGTCCTGGCCGGGCGGGACCGCGCCGCGTGGTTGGCCGTCCCGGCTCTCTGGCCTTGGACCCAATGGTACTACGCGACGATCGCGATCCCGGCGTTCGCGAGGCGCACCGCGGGCGCCTACCTCGCGGCCGCCCTTCTGGCGGTTCCCATCCCCGGGATGCCGGTACTCGCTGTCGCCGTCGTCGCCATCGAGCGCATCGCGTCGCGCCGCTCGGACGCCGCGCCGACGATTCAGGGCTCCCGCAGCGCCGGGTAGCGCTCCGCGACCAGCAGCGTCCCCAGGATCAGGAACAGGCCCAGCCACAGGCCCTGGAGCGTGTAGCTCGCGATCAGGGCCGCCGCGATGAGCGCGATCTCGCGACGGATCGTCAACATCGCCGGCAGCGCGAACAGGGCCCCGAAGATGCGGAGCGACGGGGCGCCGACGACGGTCAAGATCCCGGTCCAGGCACCGAGGCGGGCCAGTGGGACGACCAGGCACAGGAGGGCGGTGACAGCGGCGACGCCCAGCGCCACAAATGGCGGTATCCCGGCCGTGAGTGACGCTCCGGCCAGAGGCCACGCGGGATCCGCTGCCCGACGCAACTGCTCGGTCCACGCCACCCACAGGTCCAGCCCGACGAACGGGAGAGTCGCCACCGCGAGGCAACCGACGACGGCAAGCCCGGCGAGCGCTGCCCTGGGCCGCCGCCGGAGCAGGGCGACCCATGCCTGCGGCTGCGACAGCTTGAAGGCAGGGATGGCGGCACCCAGGACGCCGTCAATCACGGCGGGCCTATCGGCGATCGCGGGGTCGCGCGGTGCGGGCCTCCACGGCCGACCCGGGGTCCCGAAGAACAGGAGGACGAAGCCGGCGACCAGCACGAGCTGCACGTTCCCGCCCAGGATCGCCTCGGCGAAGGGCGGCCACAGGAGCACGAGCGGGGCGACCGGCCAGGGGACGCCCAGCCGGCGCACGGTGAGCAGCGCGGCCCCTGTGCACACCGCCAGCCACCCGGCCCAGACGAGCTCGCGCGGCAGGAGCGTGAGCGGCGCCAAGAAGGGCAGCACGAACGGGGGGTAGAGGAACGGGAGCTCGTAGCCGGGCGGCGCCAGGAACGACGATGCGAGGTACGGCTCGCCGCCGGCCAGCCAGCGTTCCGCGGCACGGAGAGGGATCCCGATATCCACGAAGGGCGGGTACCCGGCCAGCAGGTCCCGGACGCCCACGAGGGAGACGCCGGCCGCAGCCACCCAGAGGAACGCCCGGAAGAGCCGGTTCGGGCCGCTGCCGACCGCGAAGGCGCGAGCAAATGCCATGCGCGGGACTGTAGATCTTCGTGATCCCCCTGACGATGGTCCGCGGGTCAGGGGGCGCGCGGCCCGATAGGATGCCCCCCGATGGAAGAGCTGGGCGGCGTTCGAATCTCGCCGGCGCGCCGGTTCGCGCGACTCGGCGTCTTCGCGCTCGCCGTCCTCGGAGCGCTTGCAGGGATCGGAGTCCTCTGGATCCACCTGGCCGGCGACCCGCTGGCGGACGTCCGCGCCTACTACGATGCCGGAACGCGCCTGAACGCGGGCCTCCCGCTCTACCCGGCGGAGTCCGACACCAACGCCGCCGAGTTCTACCGCTATCCGCCGCTCCTGGCCATCGCCTTCCGCCCGCTGGCGCTCCTGCCGTTCCCGGCGGCCGCGGCGATCTGGGAGGCGGTCGTCATCGCGAGCCTCGCGGGGACGCTCTGGTGGGTGGGGATCCGGCGGCGCGAGACCTGGCTCGCGGTGGGGATCC
>CAZVPS010000245.1:0-3440 GCA_964629105.1 uncultured Anaerolineaceae bacterium | reverse complement strand
CGCTGGCCGACGGGGGGGCGCTGGCGCTGGGCGCCGGCGTGGCCGTGGCGGCAGTGGAGCCGCTGGGCGCCGGCGTGGCCGTGGCAGCCGGGGTGGGGCTCGCAGCCTCGACGAACCCGATCGGCACGGTCCGGATCAGGATGCCATCGTCGGAGGTCGTCTGGACGGTGGAGTCCCCGTAGCCCTCGGCGGCCAGGACGGCCTTCACCTGCTCCGGGGTGACGGTCCGGTCGTCGAAGCGGATCTCCCACTTCGTGCCGCCCGTGTAGTCGATGGAGAACTGGAGGCCGGCCGCGCCACCCGTCAGGGGGCCGAGCAGGATGAAGGTGATCGCGGGAATGGTGAGGGCGAGCGAGAAGGCGAAGAACCAGTTCCGCTTGCCGATCAGGTCACGCACGGGAGCGTGCCTCCCCGCGCACGACCGCCCGGCCGCGTCCCCCCACGAACTCCTCGTCGGTGAGGCCGTAGAGCCGCGGCCGGCGGGCCCACACGTTGGGGACCACGAAGCGGAGCATCGTCCGGGTCACCGTGATCGCGGTGAACATCGAGAGGAGGACGCCGATGATCAGGACGAGGGCGAAGCCACGGATCGTCGACGACCCGAAGAGGTACAGGATCGAGGCCGTGATCAGGCTCGACACGTTGGAGTCGAGGATGGAGTTCCAGGCCCGGTTGAAGCCCGCCTCCATGGCCGCCGGCAGCGACTTGCCGAACCGCAGCTCCTCCTTCATCCGTTCGAAGATGAGCACGTTCGCGTCCACCGCCATGCCCACCGAGAGCACGAAGCCCGCGATGCCGGCCAGGGTCAGCGTCACCGGGATGAGCCGGAAGATCGCCAGGACCACCAGGGCGTAGTAGATCAGCCCGAGGCAGGCAATGACGCCGGGCAGCCGGTAGAAGACGAGCATGAAGAGGAAGACGAGGAGGACCGCGATGAGGCCGGCGAGGAGGATCCGGTCGAGGGAGAAGCCCGCCAGCGTCGCGCCGATGTCCTGGAAGCTGACCTCCTGGATCGGGAACGGCAGCGAGCCGTAGGCGAGGACCGTGACGAGGCTGTTCATCTCGGCCACGGAGAAGCCGCCGGCGCCCCCGGTGATGATGCCGTCGCCGCCGGTGATCGCGCTCTGGATGACCGGGGCGGAGACCACGGACCCGTCGAGCACGATCGCGAAGAAGTTGCCGACGTTCGCGGAGGTGTAGTCGCCGAAGAGCTTTGCGCCCTTGTCCTTGAGCCGGAACCCGACGGCGCGCGCACCGTTGCTGTCCTGGCTCGGGAAGGCCTGGTCGAGCTCCAAGCCGGAGAACAGCACGGCCTCCTCGGTCGGCAGCGGCTGGCCGTCGACGGCCTGGTAGGAGCCCGGCGCAGAGCCGCTGCCGTACCGCTCGGGGGGCAGGGGAACGAAGTCGAGGCGCCCGGTCGAACCGAGGAGCTTGCGGATCGGGTCCGGGTCGTTGACGCCGGGGAGCTCGACCACGATCCGGTCGGTGCCCTGCGTCTGCACGACGGGCTCGGTGACGCCCTGGCTGTTGACCCGGTTCTCCACGATCTGCTTGATCGTGGCCATCGCGCCCGCGTCCGGCGACTTGCCGCCGGCCGGGAGCGCCTGGTACTCCACCTGGAGGCCGCCGACGAGATCCAGGCCGAGCTTGGTCTCGATGAGGCGGCTCGGGTCTTCCGGACCGAAGCCGGGCAGCTTGAGGTTGGGCCAGAAGTTGAGGACAAGGGCGGCCGCCAGGACCGTCAGGATTAGGGCAGGGGTGAATCGGCGCATCGGCCGGGGATGCTACCACCGTTCACCCCGGGGCGTTCGGGCACCCGGTCAGGTCACCTCCAGGTGCTCCTTGATCCGGGCCGCCAGGACCGGCCCGATGCCCGGCACGGCCGCCACCTGCTCTACCGGCGCTTCCCGGACGCGCTTCGCCGACCCGAAGGTGCGCAGGAGCGCGCGCCTGCGGGCGGGTCCCACGCCGGGCAGATCGTCGAAGGCGCTCTTCACGGCGGCCCGCCGGCGCAGGTCGCGGTGGTACGTGATCGCGAAGCGGTGGGCCTCGTCCCGGATCCGCTGGACCAGGTAGAGCGCCGACGACGTCGGCGGAAGGATCACCGGGTCCGGGCGCCCCGGCAGGAAGAGCTCCTCGCGCTCCTTGGCCAGCCCGGCGATGGGAATCTCGTCGACCCCGAGCTCGCGCAGGACGGCCACGCCGGCAGCGAGCTGCCCCTTTCCGCCGTCCACCACGATGAGATCCGGCAGGGCCCAGCGCTGCTCCTCGGCGCTCCCCTCCTCCCCCGCCCTGGCTCGGTGGAGGCGGCGACGCAGCATCTCCGCGTGGCTGGCGAAGTCGTCCTGGCCCGCGACGCCCTTGATCCGGAAGCGGCGGTAGGCGCCGCTCCGCGGCTTGCCGTCCTCGAAAACGACCATGCTGCCCACCGTCTCCCGCCCCTGGATGGTGGAGATGTCGTAGCACTCGATCCGCAGGGGTGGGCCGGCCAGCCCGAGGGCCGCCGCCAGCTCCTCGAGGGCGACCAGCGTCTTGCCGTCGTCGGCGAGCCAGCGCGCCTGCTCGCGCCCGAGGTGGTCGGCGGCGTTGCGGCCGGCCAGGTCCACCAGGCGGCGCTTCTCCCCGCGCTCGGGGACCAGCAGCCGGACGCGCCGGCCGCGGCGCGCCGCGAGGAAGGCCGCCAGGTCCGCGGCCTCGGCGGGGAGTCGCGGCGCGAGGATCGCCGGCGGCACCGACGTCGAGTGGGCGTAGTACTGCAGCACGAAGCCGGCGAGCGTCTCGTCGTCGCCGACGCCGGCGGGCGCCTCGAGGACGTAGACGTCGCGCCCGACCAGCTTCCCGGCCCGCACGGCGAAGACCTGGACCGCCGCCTGGTTGCCCGACCGGGCGAGGCCCAGGACGTCGAGCTCCGTGCGGGCGAAGGCGGCCATCTTCTGGTCCTCCATCGTCCGCTCGATGGCCCGGATCTTGTCCCGCAACGCCGCTGCCCGCTCGTAGTCCGTCCCCTCGGACGCGGCCGCCATCTCGCGGCGCAGCTCGCGGACCACCATCTCCTGGCGCCCCTCCAGGAAGAGCTCCACCTGGGCGACGTCGGCCCGGTAAGCCTCCTTGGTCACGTCCTCGATGCACGGGCCCTGGCAGCGCTTGATGTGGTAGAGGA
This sequence comes from uncultured Anaerolineaceae bacterium, assembly GCA_964629105.1. Taxonomy (GTDB): domain Bacteria; phylum Chloroflexota; class Limnocylindria; order Limnocylindrales; family CSP1-4; genus CTSoil-043. The sequence continues at coordinate 280 of CAZVPS010000245.1, read as the reverse complement.
GGCACGGCCGGCGCAGGGCCCGCTCCCCCTCCCGGATGTCCAACGTGCAGGTCCGGAACGGGAAGAGGCGCCGGATCAGGTTCATCGCCTCGTCGACGCTGCTCGCCGAGGCGTACGGGCCGAAGTAGCGGCTGCCGTCGTTGACGAGCTTGCGGGTCCGCTCGACCCGCGGGAAGTCCTCGCCCAGCGTGATCCGGATGTAGGGGTAGCTCTTGTCGTCCTTGAGGCGGACGTTGAAGCGCGGCTGGTAGCGCTTGATGAGGTTGGCCTCGAGGAGGAG
>CAZVPS010000244.1:0-3451 GCA_964629105.1 uncultured Anaerolineaceae bacterium | reverse complement strand
GGGCCAGGACGTGGACGCGGTCGGGCTTGATGTAGTTGAGCAGGCGCTGGTAGTGGGTGATGAGCAGGACGCCCAGGTTCGGGCTGAGCATCGCATTCACGCCCTCGGCCACGATGCGCAGCGCGTCGATGTCGAGGCCGGAGTCGGTCTCGTCGAGGATCGCCATCTCGGGCTCGAGGACGGCCATCTGGAGCATTTCCAGGCGCTTCTTCTCGCCGCCCGAGAAGCCCTCGTTGACGTACCGCGCGGCGAAGCTCTCGTCCATCTTCAGGAGGCCCATCTTGGCCCGCATCAGCCGGCGGAAGTCGCCCATGGAGATCCCGCCGCGGACGGGATCGCTGGGATCGACGTCAGGGTTCGTCTCCAGGCCCTGGCGGCGGGCGTTGAGGGCCGTCCGCAGGAAGCTCGCCACGCTCAGGCCGGGAATGGCCGTCGGGTACTGGAAGGCGAGGAACATCCCCAGCCGGGCCCGCTTGTCGGGCGACAGGGTCAGGATGTTCATGTCCTTCCAGATCACCTCGCCCTGGGTGACCACGTAGGCCGGGTGGCCCATGAGCGCGTAGGCGAGGGTCGTCTTGCCGGAGCCGTTGGGGCCCATGATCGCGTGGACCTCGCCCTTGCCGACGACGAGGTCGATCCCCTGGAGGATGTGGCGCTCCGGGTCGGCGACGGGGGCGACGTGAAGGTTCCGGATCTGGAGGTGCTGGTCGCTCACGGGTGGGTTCGGCTCCTGTGGTGGGGTGTCCGGCCGGCTGCGGGCCGGCCGGGTGACGGTCAGACGGGGACGGCGTCGCGCGGGCGCACGTCGAGCTCGACGAGATGAGGGCGGGGGCGCGGAACGAGGTCCGCGAGGGTGACGGCGTCGAGGACGCCGCCGATCGCATCGCGGACCTGGATCCAGAGGCCGTTCACGGAGCAGGCGCCCAGGCGGAGGCAGGCGTCCGCGTGCGCCGGGTCCTCGCTGGCGCAGATCATCGGGGCGAGAGGGCCCTCGAGGGCGCGAAGCGCCTCCGCCATCGTGATCTCGGCCGGGGGCCGGGCCAGGGCGTAGCCGCCGCGCGCGCCCCGGGTGGAGTGGACGAGCCCCGCCTCGCGGAGCGGGATGATCAGCTGCTCCAGGTAGGCGCGGGGCAGGTCCTCGTCGGCGGCCACCTCGGCCAGGCTGACGGGCACGGTGGCGTCGCCGTCCCAGCGCCGGGCCAGCTGGACGAGCATCCGGACGCCGTACTCGCCCTTCGTGCTGAAGGAGATGGCGCCGGTGGCGTGGAAGGTTCGAACGCTCAGGGCGGGGTCCTCGATGGTGGGCGGCGGGTCCGGTGCGGCGGCAGGTCCGGTGCGGCGGCGGCGGACACGGCGCGAGCCGTAATTCCGACCTTTCCGCTCGGAAATCCTACACCGTCGACGGGCGGTGGGTCAACGAGCGGCGGGACGGCGTGCGCGCCGGGGGGCAACGCCGGGATCCGCCGGCGCGCTCACGCAGGGGTTCGGCCCGGCGGGGTTGTGCTCCTCACGCACGTAACGGCGGTTGGGAGCGCCTCGCGAGCCCCTGCCCGGCGGTTGCGGGCGCGCGCCGAGCCGCACAGCGTCGATTCCGTGCTCCCGGACCACGCGATCGACGCGAATCGCCCCCGGCCACCGCCTCCAGGCGGGTTCACCGGGCCGCGGGAACGCCGATAGACGGCCTCCGCCCGTCGCTACGTGCTCCAGGAGCACGCGGGGTCGGCCGCCCAACCGGGAAGCGCCCGTCAGGGCAGCACCTGGAACGGACCGCTCCCCGCGAAGCCGCGGTTCGTTTCCTCCGCGCTGTGGAGGCACACGACCCCGTACGAGCCGGACGTCACCGGGGCGATCAGGGTGGCGGAGCCCGGGGCCTCGAGGATCGAGTAGGCGGCGACGTCGAGGAAGCTCGGCTGGTCGGTCGGGTCCTCGGCGGTCGCGAAGTACTCCAGGAGCTCGCCCCAGCCGGCGCCCTCGTGGAAGCGGACCACCACGAACGCCGTGGTTCCGGCGACGGTCGTCTCGACCGCGACGATCCAGTCGCCGGCCGCCAGCGTCTCCGGCGCCCCATCGACGCAGGTGGTGCCGTCGAAGCGGGCGGCGAAGGAGCCCGCGAGCACGAACGGGGTGGGACGCGGTGCGCCTATCCGAAGGCCGGCCAGGAAGCGCGTCTCGAACCCCTTCACATCGGCGCTCGTGGCGACACGGATCGACGCCCCGTCATCGGCCCGCTCGGTGCGGCCACTGTCCGGCCCCTCGGCGGTGACGACGCGGAGCTTCATGGTCTCGAACGTCGCGACCGACGCGTCGACGGCGACGACCGCCGCCAGCTGATCCCAGAAGTACTCCCCCGGCGCGACGCCGTGCTTCATGAGTAGCTCGTACGCGATGTCGGCGGGCGCGGCGGCATGGTCGGCCTCGAGCGACGTCACGAAGGCCGCGTTGAGGGGCACGTGGTTCGTCGCGTCGAGCGGCACGAGGGTGATCGGCACGCCCGAGCGGAAGACGATGTCGGCGGCGGTCGGGTCGGCGTAGACGTTCCATTCCGCCGGCAGCGGCGGGTCATCCGGCGCACCGAGGGCAACGTTGCCGGGCACGTCGATGGCGCCCCCCATCGCGACGATCCGCTCGATGCGCGCGGCGAGCGACGGGTCGTCGCGCAGCGCCTCCGCGATGTTGGTGAGCGGGCCGAGGGCCACGATCGAGATCGGCCGCGCGGCCGATCCGGCGACCGAGCGGATGAGCGAGGGGGCGTCCTCGCCGGCGACCGACACCGACCGGCGCTCGAGGGTGAGCCCGAAGCCGTCGTCGGCCGCGGCTCGCCAGTCGGCCGGGAAGGCGTGCGTGCCGGCCAGCGGCTCGCTCCGGCCGCAGGAGACCGGGACGTCGTCGATCCCGAGCGTGGCGAGGATGCTCGTCACGGCCTGCAGTCCGGCGCCGCAGTGCACGAGCCCGGTCCCGGCGACCGTCACGGCGAGGACGTCGAGGCTCGGCTCGCGGAGCAGGAACGGCAGGGCCATCGTGTCGTCCGAGCTCAGGTCCGTGTCGATGAGGACCGGGTCGGGCCCCGTCGGCGGCGCGGTCGGGGTAGAGGACGGCGCGTCGGTGCCGGAGGCGGGCGGTGGCGCAGTCGTCGGTCCGGCGGCCCCGCATGCCGCGACCAGCAGCGCGACGACCGAGGCGAGGACACCGGCGGCAGCGAGACGGCTGGCGGCCTGGCGGTGCGGACGGGGCATGTCGGCACTCCCGGGACGCTCTTCGCAAGATCGACTCGTATCGGACGACCGTCAGGATCGCGCGCCCCATCTGGACCGCTAGGGCCGGAGGTCACGAACGCCCGTTGGGCGGTCTCCGGCGCCGGCGCGTCAGCCGCCCCGGCGCATCACCCGCCCGCCAGGTGCCGCAGCGCCACCGCCGCGTAGACCGCCATCCCGACGGCCATCGCCGGCTCGTG
>CAZVPS010000243.1:0-3479 GCA_964629105.1 uncultured Anaerolineaceae bacterium | reverse complement strand
AGTGCGACCGGTACCGCGCTCGCCCCGGGCCCGGCCACGCCCGCTGCACGGCCCGGCCACGCCCGCCCGACAGGTCGGCCGGCCCGGGTGCTCGGGCGGGACGGCCCTATCGGGGCCTGACCCGCCTTCTACAATCGACCGCATGTCGGAGGTGACAGCGCCTCGCTTCGGGTCCATGACCCTCGACGGATTCATCCAGCTCCTCGGATCCGCGATGCCCAGCCCGGGCGGCGGCGCCGCCTCCGCGGTGGCTGCCTCGTGCGGGGCGGCGCTGGTGGCGATGGTCGCGTCGCTCTCCGTCGAACGCCCGAAGTACGCGGCGTACTCCGCGAGCCACGCCCGTCACGGGGACGCCGGCCGGGAGCTGGCCGCGCGCCTCCTTGCCCTCGCCGACGAGGACGCGCATGCCTACGCGGCGTTTGCCGCCGCCCTCAAGCTCCCCCGCGTGACGGACGCGGAGAAGGCCGTCCGCACGGCGGCGATCCGGGCGTCCGCCCGGGTGGCGGCCGAGGCCCCCCTCCGCACGCTCGAGGCCTGTCGGGACGTGGTCGTAGGGTCCGAGGGCCTCGCCGGCCGCAGCAACCTGAATGCCTCGAGCGACCTCGCCGTCGCGTCCCGGCTGGCGGAGGCCGCGGCGCACGGTGCGGCCGAGAACGTCCTCGTCAACCTGCCGTCGCTGGGCGACGAGGGGCTCGCCGACGAGCTGCGCGGCCGGGTGGAGGCCCTCCTCGCCGAGATCGAGGAGCTCGCCGAGGCGACCCGGGCGCACGTCGAGCGCGGGGAGCTCCGCGACCAGGAGGCCGACGAGGCCGGGTTGGCCGGATCCCCCGTGGACGCGGCCAGCGACGAGGCCGGAGGGTGACGCTGCTCGACGACGGCGGTCCGCGCCTGCTGCGGGGCGGGCCAATCGCTGCCGACGTCCGCGCGACCGTCGCCGCCGACATCGTCGCGTTCCGCGAGAGCTACGGGTACACCCCGGAGCTCGCAGTGGTCATCGTCGGCCGCGACGCTCCCTCCACGGTCTACCTCCACAAGATCCTCGACGGCTGCCGCCTGGTCGGGATCCAGGACCGGCTCGTTGAGCTGGACGACGATTGCACGCCCGAGGCGCTGGGGCGCGAGATCCTTGCCCTCGGCGCAGAGCGAACGGTCGCCGGGATAATCGTCCAGCAGCCGCTGCCGCCGGGGATCCCGCTCCGCGTCGTCATCGACACCCTGGACCCCGCGAAGGACATCGACGGCATCCACCCCCTGAACGCGGGGCTCCTCTCGCTTGGCTACGACGGCTTCCTGCCGGCCACCGCCCACGCCGCAGTGGAGCTCCTGAAGCGCTCGGGCGTCGAGCTGGCGGGCCGCCGCGCCGTGGTCGTCGGCCGCTCCAACGTCGTTGGCAAGCCGGCCGCGTTCCTCCTGCTTCGGGAGCACGCGACGGTGACCATCTGCCACTCGCGGACGCCGGACCTCGCCGCGCTCCTGCGCCAGGCGGACGTGGTCGTGGTCGCCGCCGGCCGACCGGGCCTCATCACCGGCGAGATGCTGCGGCCGGGCACCGTGGTCGTGGACGTCGGCATCAACGTCGTGGAGGGGCGCCTCGTCGGCGACGTGGACTTCGACTCCGCGGCCCGCGTCGCCTCGGCGATCACGCCCGTGCCCGGCGGCGTGGGCCCGCTCACGAACGCGATCCTCCTGACCCACCTCGTGTGGGCCGCCCGCAACCAGGCCGAGGGCAGGACCGCGCCCGGCGCCGGCTCGCTTCGCCCGTCAATCCCCATGTCGCAGCCCGCGCGCTGAGCGCGGGGGGAGGCCTCCCATGCCGTTCCCGTCGGACCTGGACATCGCGCGCTCCGTCACCCCGCGCCCCATCGGCGACGTCGCCGCGGATCTTGGCCTCCGCCCCGACGAGATCGAGTACTACGGACCGACGAAGGCGAAGGTGACCCTCGCCGGGGTCGAGCGCGTGGAGCGTGAGCGGCCGCGCGGGAAGTACGTGCTCGTCACCGCGATCACCCCGACGCCGCTCGGCGAGGGCAAGACGACGACGACGGTCGGCCTGGCCCAGGGCCTCAACCGGATCGGGAAGAAGGCGGCCGTCGCGATCCGCCAGCCGTCGCTGGGCCCGGTCTTCGGGATCAAGGGCGGGGCCGCCGGCGGCGGGTATTCCCAGATCATCCCGATGGAGGACTTCAACCTCCACCTCACCGGCGACATCCACGCGATCAGCGCCGCCCACAACCTGGCCAGCGCCTTCCTCGACAACCACCTCCACCACGGCAACGCGCTCGGGATCGACCCCTTCTCGATCCGCTGGCCGCGCGTCGTCGACATCAGCGACCGGGCGATCCGGCGGGCGGTCATCGGCCTCGGCGGCAAGGACAACGGCGTCCCCCGCGAGGCCGAGTGGGTGATCACCGTCGCCTCGGAGGTGATGGCGATCCTCGCTCTCTCGCACGACCTCTTCGACCTGCGGGCGCGCCTGGGCCGGATCGTGGTGGCCACGAACCGCGAGGGGAAGGCCGTCACCACCGAGGACCTCGGTGTCGCCGGCGCGATGACGGTCCTCCTGCGCGACGCGATCAAGCCGAACCTCCTGCAGACCCTCGAGGGCGGCCCGGCCTACGTCCACTGCGGCCCCTTCGCCAACATCGCCCACGGCAACAGCTCGATCCTCGCCGATCGCGTGGCGCTCGCGACGAGCGACATCGTCGTCACCGAGGCCGGCTTCGGGGCCGACATGGGGGCCGAGAAGTTCTTCGACATCAAGTGCCGGGCGTCGGGGTTGCGGCCGGATGCCGCGGTCGTCGTGGCGACGGTGCGCGCCCTCAAGATGCACGGCGGCGTGGGGAGGATCGTGGCCGGCAAGCCGCTCGACCCGGCCCTCACGACCGAGAACGTCGAGGCGGTCCGCAAGGGTGCCGCCAACCTGGCGAAGCACGTCGAGATCGTCCGCGCGTACGGCGTCCCGGTGATCGTGGCCATGAACGCCTTCCCGACGGATACGCCCGCCGAGTTCGAGGCGATCCGCGAGGTCGCCCTCGAGGCTGGCGCCCGCGACGCCGTGGTCACGACGAACTTCGTCGACGGCGGGAAGGGCGCCGAGGCGCTCGCGGCGGCCGTCTGGGAGGCCGCCGAGTCCGACGGCGGGGCGTTCCAGCTCCTCTATCCCGACGAGATGCCGCTTCGCGCGAAGATCGAGACGATCGCCACGAAGGTCTACGGCGCGGACGGCGTCGACTTCGCCCCCGCCGCGACGAAGGCGCTGGCCGAGTACGAGAGCCAGGGGTTCGGCCACCTGCCGGTCTGCGTCGCAAAGACGCACCTGTCGCTCTCCCACGACCCGAACCTGAAGGGCCGCCCCACCGGCTTCCGCTTGCCGATTCGCGACGTCCGCCTCGCGGCGGGCGCCGGCTTCATCTACCCGCTCGCGGGCGACATGCGGACGATGCCGGGGCTGCCCTCGCACCCCGCGGGCGAGAAGATCG
>CAZVPS010000242.1:0-3518 GCA_964629105.1 uncultured Anaerolineaceae bacterium | reverse complement strand
GGCGCTCGCCGCGGCAGGCGTGATCGACTTCGACGACCTCGTCGCCGGGGCGCTGCGGGCGCTCGAAGGCGACCCGACCCTGCTCGCGCGCTGGCGGTCCCGCTGCGCCCACCTACTCGTTGACGAAGTCCAGGACGTGGACCGGAGCCAGCTCCGCCTGGCCCTCGTCCTGGCTGCCCCGGCGAACCGGATCTTCCTCGTCGGCGACGACGACCAGAGCATCTATGGCTGGCGTCTCGCGGACGTGCGCCGTGTCCTGGGGCTGGCGGCCGACCTGCCGGGGCTCCGCCGGGTTGACCTCGCCGTCAACTACCGCTGCCCAGCGCCGGCCCTCGCGCGCGCGGTCCGACTCGTGGAGCACAACCGGGAGCGCTTCGCGAAGACGATCCGGGCGGGCCCCGGCGCGACCGGCCCGCTCATCCTGGCCCCCGCGCCCGCCTGGACGGACCCGCTGCCGCGTCTCCTTGCCGCGTGGCCGCAGGACGGGACGAGCCGCGCCGTGCTCGCGCGGACCCGACGCGAGCTGCTGCCGGCCGTGGCAGCCTGCCTGGGTGGCGGGATCGCCTTCCGGGCCGACGGCGTGACGCTCCCGCTCGAGGACGCGCGCGTGGACGAGCTCGTCGCCGCCGCGGTCGCGTCACCGTCCTGCCTCCCGGTCGCCGCACGGGTCGTCGCGGCGGCCCGCCGTCGCGTTGGGCCTCCGCCCGCCGCCACGACCCCCGAGGACCCCGATCCGGACCCCGCCTGGACCGACGCCGAGATCGCGGCCGCGGTGACCGGCTGGGCCGTACGGCTCGCGCCCGACGACGACCTCGCGGGAGCGATCGCCCACGCGCGGGACCGCCTCGCCGCGCTCCGCCGCCCCGACGCGCCTCTGACCCTCGCCACGGCCCACGGAACCAAGGGCCTCGAGTGGGACCACGTCGCGGTCCTGGGCATGACGGAGGGCCGCTTCCCGAGTGCGCGTTCCCTCGCGGACGCGGCCGACCCGGAGCGCGCCCTGGAGGAGGAGCGCCGGCTCGCCTACGTCGCCTGGACCCGGGCGCGGCGCAGCCTCACCCTCGTCTACGACCCGGCGGCCCCGTCCCCGTTCCTGCTGGAGGCGTTCGACGCCGCGGAGCTGGGCCCGGGCGCCCCGTAGGCTGTCATAGGCGCGGCCCACGTTGAGTCCGTCGGCCGTTGGCCTCGGGCACGTTCGGCCGATGGGGAGCCGGAGATTGCGAGCCGGAGACTACGAGCTGGCCAGAGCCTCATTCACCGCGGCTCGCAGACCAGGAAGACTATCTCGGACGACACCCTCGAGGAGATCGACATCGACTTCGTCGTAGTCATGGGCGATGACCTCGCGGATGCCCTTGACGCCCCTCCAGTTGACGTCGGGCATTGTCCCGAGGGCCGCTGGCGACAGGCGCTTGGCAACCTCGCCAATCTCCTCGATGCGCTTGGCGATTGCGTCGACCGCCATGTCGTCGGCCGGCCAGTCCTTTCCCGCCCGTGACACGTAGGCGTCGATGGCTGTGAGGCACTCGACGATGCGCTCAAGTGCTTCCCTATCGCGCGGCGTCATACAGCACAACTCCATCGCGGCTGATTCGTCTTGCAAGCGAGGAACGGCGCACGGGAGCCATCAAGAGGTCAACGTCTCGGCCAAAGAGCCGCTCCGCCTCCGCCATGAGGCTGACCCGCTCATCAAGGCCAAGATGGCGCCCGGCCACTGGATCGACGAGCAGGTCGATGTCCGAATCTGGCCGGAAGTCAGCCCGCGTGGCGGAGCCGAAGGCTAGGATCCGGCGCAGGCCATGCTCGCGGGCAAGCGCGCGCAGACGCCGGGCACTCGGGGCCGCAATGGCCTGGTTCAGGTGCCCCAGCGAGCGCGCCTCGAAGTCCCCATGTCGGGTTCTGTCAGGAAAGGTCCGGTCCACAGTGCCGGCCAGGATGTGCATGCCTGCCGCCCGTCGGCGCGGCGCGAGGTCGTCGAGGAGCTGCTCCCGCAGGTCCTCCTTGCGCACGAACTCGACCCTGGCGCCAGCCGCGACCCGCTGCAATGTGGCCACTGCGTCGCGCATGCGGCCCTCCGCTGCCGGTTCCGAGAAGCGACGAAACACGACGAGCGCCCCCTGGTCATCTGTGCCCGCGAACTCGACCGCCTCGTTACCGCGCGCGAGAGCTGCGAGGGTCACATCTGTTGGCAGGAAGGCGAGGGCGAAGCGGACTGCTTCCTGGGCGCGGGGCGAGCCGGCGAGCGCATGGCGGCGTTCCGAGACGTCCGCCAGACCATCGGCGACGAGGATTTCGAGCGCCTTCTCCGCGCCCGTGTAGGAGATCTCGAGCGCGTCCGCTACCTCGGACGTGCGCAGGCCGTCCGCATGCTGCGACAGGAGCAGGAGGGCGCGGAGCGCGTTGTCGGAAGCGACCAGTCGGGACATGGACGCAGTATCACTCTGAGCGAGTGAAATGTCAATAACACACGCGAGGTGATGTGAACACACGCGAGGTGATCACCCGCGCCACGGCCTGCCTTCACCCGACCGCGGCCGATCCGCGGCCGTGAAAGGCCTCCACGTCAGGCCGAGATGCGGCGGATACCCTCGACGATGTCGAGGTCCGCGTCGAACGACGCGACGGCCGGCGGGCCGACCTCGAGCGCGAGGGCCGCCAGGTAGGCATCCGCAAAGTCGAGCCTCGAGCGTTCCCCGAAGAGCCGGAGGGCGCGGGCGAGAACGGGACCTTCCGTGAGAACGAGCCCGTTTGCCTCGAGCAGAGGGCCCAGCCGTTGGGCGGTGAGCTGGCGCGTCCAGCCGAGGAGCGAGCGGGCGACGTAGACGAGCTCGGCCACCACGATCGGGGTCACGATGAGGCCGAGCTGTCCGTCGGCCACACGCCGAAAGACGCCGAGCGCCTGCTCGTGCAGCGGATGACCGGACCCGACGAGCAGGGCGACGAAGAGGTTGGTGTCGGCGTAGGCGAGGTCCGGTCGCCCCCGCGGTCCACGCTTTCCGGGCGCACTCACCGGGAGCGACGTGGTGGCCGGCGGGATCGAGTGGCCCGAGCCATCGCCGCTTCGGCCATCCCCCGATCCACCAGCTCGTCGAGCTCCGCCGCGGTGCCTGGAACGCGGGGCGCGGCTTTCGCCGCGATCCCGGCAAAGTCGAGGACGCTCCGCCTGTGCCGGACTTCGACGACGACCTCATCGCCACGAGCAAGAAACTCGATCTCATCGCCGGGTCGCGCGCCGAGTGCCTCGCGCACGGCCTTGGGCACCGTGATCTGTCCCTGGCTGGTCAGCCTGGCGCGCAGGCCATTAACTCGCGTCGCGTCCGTACTCACGAGTCCAACATTAGACCGGAGTGCAGTAATGTGTCAATGACCATACTCGGGGCGGCAAGCATCCCAACGTCTGATATGGAGGGGCCGGGGATGAGCTGAGCCACGGAGAATGGTCCGCCTCCGTCGACCGCCGGACCGGCGGCCCGCGGCGTCGCGCGGCGGTGCGCGGTACAGCTGACCCGGGAGCCGGG
>CAZVPS010000241.1:0-3528 GCA_964629105.1 uncultured Anaerolineaceae bacterium | reverse complement strand
TGAAGAAGACGTTGAAGGTCGAGTCGTAGATCGCCCCGTTCATCGCCGAGCTGGCGAGGAGCGCCGGCGCCACGAAGGCCGTGTAGGCGATCTCGCGGCCGTCCACGAGGACCCCGCCGACGAGCGCGCCGATCCCCAGGCCGATCGAGAGGAGATAGAAGAGCGGCTCGAAGAAGCCCGACACGATGACGAGCCAGCCGCGCCGGTAGACGAGCAGGTTGCGCTCGATGAGGAGGCCGGCCCGGCGGCCGCCGAAGAGGATCGGCGGGGCGACACGCGCGAGGAGGGTCATCGACGCGGCCTCACTTCACGAGCCGGCGCTGGAACGCGACGAACGCAGCCGCGATGCCGAGCGCCGTCATCGTCCCCAGGTACGCGACGTGGACGAGCGTCAGGACCGGCTCGGCCGTCCCGAGCGCAAGGGACCGGCAGAGGTCGACGCCGTGCCAGAGTGGCGTGACGTACGCGACCGGCTGGAGGATGCCCGGCAGCTGCTCGATCGGGAAGAAGGTCCCCGAGAAGAGGAAGAGCGGGATCACCCCGAACCGGAAGAGGGCGTTGAAGCCGTTCGCGTCCCGCTGGGTCGCCGAGAAGGCCGCGATCGGCGCCGCGAAGGCGAGGCCGGTCAGGACCGCGGCCGGAACCGCGAGGATCACCCCGGGGCCGGTGACGGCGCCGAAGACGACCGCGACGAGGAAGAAGACGCCGACCACCAGCAGGAGGCGCAGGCCGATGTAGGTCAGCTTGCCGATGACCACGTCGGCCGGTCGGATCGGGGTCGCGATCATCCCGTGGAAGCTCTTCACCCAGACGAGCCCGGCCATCACCGGGAAGGTCGATTCGCTGGCCGCCGTCTGCATCGCCGTGGACGCGAGGAGCCCGGGGGCCAGGAAGGCGAGGTAGGAGACGCCGGCCAGGGCCGCGCCGCTCGCGGCCCCGGCTCCGGCTCCGCCGGCGGCGTCGACCAGGCTGCCGAGGCCCAGCCCCATCGCGGCCAGGAAGAGGACCGGCGAGAGGAACGAGCTGAAGAGACTGCCCCGCCAGACGCGGCGGTAGACGAGCAGCTCGTGCTCGAGGACCCGGATCGCGGGCGCCGCCACTCCCCCGCCTCCTCCTAGTCGACGAGGCTCCGGCCGGTGAGCCGGAGGAAGACGTCCTCGAGCGACGAGCGCCGGACGAGGATCATCCCGGGACGCAGCCCGCGCTCGTGGGCGACCGTGGCCGCAGCGTCGCCGTCGTCGGTATAGACGAGGACCCGGTCGGGGAGGCGCTCGACGCGATCGCCCAGGTCGTCGAGCTGACCATCGAGGGTCTCCTGCACGCCGACCGGGAAGCGCATCTCCAGCACCTCGCGGGTGGAGTGCTGCTCGATGAGCTGGCGCGGTGAGCCCTCGGCCACGATCCTGGCCTTGTCCATCACCACGAGGCGGTCGCAGAGCTGCTCGGCCTCGTCCATGTAGTGGGTCGTCAGGACGAGCGTCACGCCCCTCTGCTTGAGCCGGTAGAGGCGGTCCCACAGGAGGTGGCGGGCCTGCGGGTCGAGGCCCGTCGTCGGCTCGTCGAGGAGGAGCAGGTCTGGCTCGTTGACCAGGCTGCGGGCGATCGTCAGGCGCCGCTTCATGCCGCCCGAGAGCGGCTCCACCTGGTCGCCGGAGCGCTCGGTCAGCTGGACGAAGTCGAGGAGCTCGTCGACGCGCTGCCGGATGACGGAACGGGGCAGGCCGAAGTAGCGGCCGTAGATCGAGAGGTTCTCGCGGACGGTCAGCTCCATGTCCAGCGTGTCCTGCTGGGGGACGACGCCGATCCGGGCCCGGATCCGCGGCCCGTCGGCGAGGGGGTCCATCCCCAGCACCCGGAGCGTGCCGCCGGTCAGCGGGGAAACGCAGGCGATCATCCGCATCGCGCTCGTCTTGCCGGCCCCGTTCGGGCCGAGGAAGCCGAACGACTCGCCCGGCGCGACGTCGAAGTCGATGGCGTCGACGGCCGTCAAGCCACCGAACTTCTTGGTCAGGCCGCGGGCGTGGATGAGGGAGCTGCTCGGGGAGGCCGTCATGGGACGCCGAGTGTACCGCCCGCTTCCCCCACCTTCCCGAGCTCAGACCTCCTTGAACTCGCCCTCGACCGGCTCGTCGTCCGCCTGGGCGCCGTCGCCTGCTTCGGGGCCGGCCGCGCCGGCATCCCCGTCGCCGGCCGCGCCGGCCGCTGCGGCCGCGGCGTAGGCCGCCGTGCCGACCCGCTGGAGGATCTCCGCGAGCTCCGTCGCCCGCGTCTTCACGACGTCGACCGACTCGGTCTTAAGGGCGTTGCGAACGTCCGAGACCTTGCCCTCGACCGCGGCCCGGTCCTCGGACGACACCTTGTCGCCCAGGTCCTTGAGGGTCCGCTCCGCCTGGAAGGTGAGGGCCTCGGCCTGGTTGCGGGCCTCGACCTCCTCGCGCTTCCGGCGGTCCTCGTCGGCGTGCTCGACGGCCTCGCGGACCATCCGGTCCACGTCCTTCTTGTCGAGCATGGAGGACGCCGTGATCGTGACCTTCTGCTCCTTGCCGGTCGCCCGGTCCTTGGCCCGGACCTCGACGATCCCGTTCGCGTCGATGTCGAAGGCGACCTCGATCTGGGGCACGCCGCGCGGCGCCGACGGGATGCCGTCGAGGATGAACTTGCCGAGCGTCTTGTTGTCGGTCGCGAACTCGCGCTCGCCCTGCAGGACGTGGATCTCCACCTGCGGCTGGCTGTCCGAGGCGGTGGAGAAGACCTGCGACTTGCTGGTCGGGATGGTGGTGTTCCGCTCGATCAGCTTCGTCATCACCCCGCCGAGCGTCTCGATGCCGAGCGAGAGCGGCGTGACGTCGAGGAGCAGCACGTCCTTCACGTCGCCGGAGAGGACGCCGGCCTGGATCGCCGCGCCCACCGCCACGACCTCGTCCGGGTTGACGCCGCGGTTCGGCTCCTTGCCCCCGAACATCACCTTGACCGCCTCGATGACGGCCGGCATGCGGGTCATCCCGCCGACGAGGATGACCTCGTCGATCTCCGACGCGGTGAGCCCCGCGTCCTTGAGCGCCTTCCCCACCGGCTCGGCCGTCTTCTGGACCAGGTCCCCGACGAGGTCCTCGAGCTTGGCCCGCGTGATCGTCATGACGAGGTGCTTCGGGTTCCGGTCGGCGTCGGCCGTGATGTACGGGAGGTTGATCTCGGTCGACATCGCCGAGGAGAGCTCGATCTTCGCCTTCTCCGCCGCCTCCTTGACCCGCGACAGGGCCTGCGGGTCGCCGCGGAGGTCGAGGCCCTGGTCCTTCTTGAACTCCGCGAGGAGCCAGTCCATGACCCGGATGTCGAAGTCGTCGCCGCCGAGGTGGGTGTCCCCGTTGGTGGACTTGACCTCGAAGACGCCCTCGCCCAGCTCCAGGATCGAGATGTCGAAGGTGCCGCCGCCCAGGTCGTAGACGGCGATCTTCTCGTCGTGCTTCTTGTCCAGGCCGTAGGCCAGCGACGAGGCGGTCGGCTCGTTGATGATCCGCTTGACGTCGA
>CAZVPS010000240.1:0-3540 GCA_964629105.1 uncultured Anaerolineaceae bacterium | reverse complement strand
TCCAGGAGCTCGCCGCGGAGAGCGTCTTCGTCCAGGAGCTGCCGCTGGACCTCGTCATCGACCACGCCGGCCAGAGAGCCGACCAGCCTGGGACCTCCCAAGACCGGTAGCGTCAGCAGGTACCCGATCTTGCTCATCGGGGGGCCGGGGCCTGGTCCCAGTTGACGACGATCCGGACGAAGTTGTACGGAGCGACCGGCCCGACGTACATGAGACGGATCTGCTGACCCCGCTCCTTGTCCAGTGCCGCGACCAGCTGGTCGAACGCGGATTCCCGGTCCCGCCTGACGAGGAAGGCGCTGTTGGCGATCATCCGGTCAAGCAGCACGGGGTTGTCGGTGACTCGATCCGCGATCAGGCGCGGGGGCGCGAGGATCCTCCTCGCCTCAGCGTCCCTCTTCCGCGCCAAGGCCGTCTTGACCATCTCCCCGAGTCGGATCCGGGCCGCCTGAGAAGCCCCGCCCGACGTGCGTTGGAGCGCATCGCGCAGCGTGCGGATCCGTTCGTCCTTGGCGACGATCTCATCGAACACGAGGTTCTCGCTCCGCCAGAATGCCTTGAGGCCGAGCTCGACCTTTCCCTCCATCTCGTGCAGGAGGCGATCGAACTCCGCCGCCCTCTGCTCCAGGAGCTTCTGGATGTTGGCAACGGCCCCCGCGCCCTTCCCGGATTCGGCGACCGTGCCGAAGCGCACCGGCAGTGGCGTCTGCTCCCGCATGACGGCCTCGATCACCCGCTCATGCGAGACGAGGTTCTGGCGGGTGGCTTCGTAGCGCTCGACGGGGGAGTCGCTGACCACGACCGCCAGCCCGCCCCAGGGCACGGTGTGCACCGGGAGATTCGGGGCGCCGATGGCCGGGACCCCCTCGAAGATCCGCTCCTCGGAGCACCGGATGATGCAGTACAGGTACTTGCCCAGCGCCATCGCCTACACGCCGCCTCCAAAGCTCGCTGGGCTGATGTCATCGAGCCCCGTCGTCCGGATCTTCGCCAACCACCGATCCCCCCGATCAGATCCGAAGCGCCGGTCTGTGGGGTCGCTGCGGCAAGAGCCGAGCAGCAGCTGCGAGGCCTCTCTCAGCTGGCTGAAACGAGGCTCCGCTACCGAGGCATTCCCGGGGAGTTGGCGCTGCGCGGCGGCGGCAGCCCGACGATACGCACCCCGGACCACATGTTCGTCCAGCTCTTCTCCCTTCAATCCGAGCGCTCGCCGGGCTTCCTCCAGCTGCCGAGCACTCACCCGCGTGACGTCCACGGTGCAGAAGGTGTAGGGGGGCAGCGGCCCGACGATGCGGAACACGATCTGGCCGGCGAGCAGCGCGTCGAGCTGACGAACCCGCCGCTCGAACTCAGGCAGGTCCCCGCTCGTGATCAGGAAGGCCTCGTTCATCACCAGCCGGTCGTCGAGGAGCGCATGGGTCGCCACGCTCGCGGCTAGGGACCTGAGGAGGTCGAGCGCACGGTCCCGGATCGCCGCTCGACGCAGGTCGAGGTGTGATTTCACGAGTTGACCCAGCTGGAGCCGATCCTCCGAGCCTGGCTGGCCGTGGCGCTCGATCGCCTCCCTGGCGCTCACCACGGCCGGCTCCCGGCCGATCTCCTGCAGGACCCGGCTGATCTCCCAGGTGGCGGCCACCTCGATCTCCACCATGCCTCGCATCGAGGCGAAGGCGCGACCGAGGGTCGTCCGGGTTCGGGAGACGAGGTCACGCGCCTCGTCGGCGTTCTCCAGCACGGTGCCGAACTTCACCGGCAGCACGACCTGCCGCTCCATCACGTGCTCGACGACCCGTTGGTAGGCCAGCAGGTATCGGAGCACGGTCTCGCGGGGCAACGCATGGAAATCGGCGGCGGTCTTGTGAGCGCTCACCACGGCCCCGAGGTCGCCGGAGGCCACCACCCGGACGCGGCTCGTGCCATCGAGTCCACGGACGTCCAGCTCGACGGGCCTGGCTTGCTCGACGATGCCGTACAGATAGCTCCGTGTCACGTGCCGTCATCCCACTTCATCCGCCGGTCTTGGGCCTTCGGCACCTCTGACCAACTCGTGCTCCCATGGGCCCGCAAACAACTCCCCCAACAGGGCGCTGCCACTAGTAGTCGATCCTCATGGTCTGACCGGAAGGTCCGCGCACAGGCGAGTCCACGCGACGCTCCCCGAACAGCTTCGCGAGCGCCCGACGGGTCTCACTCAGCTGTCCCTCCGCACGTTCTCGCCGCCTATCCAGTTCAGCCATCGTCGATTTCAGGCGGTTCGCTTTCAAGTTGAGGAAGTAGGCGTCGAGAAAGTGCTGCTGCCGGTTGAGGCTCAGCGTCGTACGGACGCGGGGGACGTGGAGCGTTCGCACGTCGGCCACGCCCCGGGCTTGTTGCATACTCTTCATGCCACTCCCCGCTGCTTTGCGGCCTTGACCGGCGTCCGAGGCCTGCGGCTGCGTCCCGTCCGTGCAGTCGGAGCCGCCTTGATGGCGCCAGGCTGCTCATCCGGGCAGAGCTCGGTGATCAGTCGGTCCAGGGTCTCGTGCAGCGCCGCCTGCGGTCCGATCCCGTCCCTGATGGAGCCTGACACGAGGATGTCCAGGCAGATCTGGCGGAATCGAGGATCCCCGGCGTCGAAGGAGGCGTTCCTGAGTCTGACGGCCCGCCCAAGCTTGATGCAGCTCCGAACCGTCGGGGCCACGTCACAGACGTTGGCTTCCCTGAGGGCGCGGACGAGGCCGACGATGCGGAGCGCCTCGGCCGGTCCGATCTGGGCCCTGGCCTGCGTGATCGCGGTCTCCGTCACCTCGTCAAAGTGGCCCAGATCGATCGTCACCATCCGATCGAGCAGGGCATCCTGGCTCCGATGCACGCCGGCGTAGTCGCCAGGGTTGCTGGTGAAGATGGCGTTGAACGCGGGATCAACCCGGACGTAGTTCGTGTCGCTTCCAGTGGCCTGCAGGTCCAGGAGCCGCTCCTGAAGGACGGCGAGCAGAACGTTGTTCGTTTCCGGGCGAGAGCGGGTGAACTCGTCGTACACGAGCGTGTAGCCGCGTTTCGCGGCTACCGTCAGCCGGTTGTCCACCCAGCGTGGGGAGACTTCCTCCTCCTTCTTGAGCACCGAGTGGATGTAGTTGTCGACGACCTTCCGCGCGTAGTAGCCGTGCTCGGCGCCGACCAGGTCCGAGCCCGAGAGCTCGTCATCGCCATGCACCATGACGACGGGCCTGTCGAGCTTGGCGGCGATGTGCATGGCCAGCGTCGTCTTCCCCGTGCCCGCGGCGCCTCGAAGGTGCACGGGGAAGCCCACCGCCAGGTAGGTGAGGGCCCGGTCGGTGGTGTCGCGGATCGAGTCGGTCTCAACGAAGTTGGGAAGGGCCCGTGGCTCCAGCAGCGTCGTCCGCCCCTCCTCCTCGAATTCGAAGCTGCGGTCCCTCATCGACGCGGCCTACTCTGTTCCCCTGGGGCAACTCGGGCGACGTTGACGACCGGGGCGACCGGGGCAACTCGGGCGACCGGGGTCTGACCGGCGACCGGGGCAACCGGGGCGACCGGGGCAAC
>CAZVPS010000239.1:0-3549 GCA_964629105.1 uncultured Anaerolineaceae bacterium | reverse complement strand
GGTCGCGGAGACGACGGCGCTCGGCGCCGCCTACGCCGCCGGCCTCGCGGTCGGGTTCTGGGCCGAGGTCGAGGACCTGCGTGCGAACTGGGCGAAGGACCACGAGTGGCATCCGACGATGGATGCCTCCCTGGTCGACGCCGAGTACGCGCAGTGGAAGAAGGCCGTCACCCGCACGTTCGGCTGGGTCGACTAGACCCCTCTTTCGCCGCCCGGGCCCCGTCGCGGGGCCCGGGCGGCGCTTGCCGGGCGTGGAGCGCAGCAGATGACGACGACCCTTCCCCGGCAGCCCTACCACGTGGCGATCGTGGGCGGCGGAGGAACCGGCGGCGCGCTCGCCCACGACCTCGTCCTCCGCGGGTTCCGCGTGACGCTCGTGGAGCGCGGCGAGGTCACCTCGGGCACCACCGGCCGCCACCACGGCCTCCTCCACTCCGGCGCGCGCTACGCGGTCAAGGACCGCGAGTCGGCCGTCGAGTGCATCGAGGAGCGGGAGATCCTGCGCCGGGTCTGCCCTGGCTCCTTCGAGGAGAACGACGGGCTCTTCGTGGCGATCACCGACGAGGACGTGGCCTACGAGCCGCTCTTCTTCGACTCCTGCCTCGCCAGCGGCATCCCGGCCCGCCGGGTCTCGCGCGAGGAGGCGCTCCGTCTCGAGCCCCATCTCAATCCGGACCTCAAGATGGCCGTCCAGGTCCCCGATGCCACGATGGACGCGATGCGCATGCCCCTCCGCTTCTTCGCCAGCGCGAAGGCGGGCGGCGCGATCATCCGCCCCTGGACCCTCGTGACGGAGCTGCTGGTCGCCGATCGCCTCGTCTCCGGGATCCGCGTCCGCGACCTGACGAACGGAATGGAGGACGAGATCCGCGCCGATCTCGTCGTGAACGCCACCGGGCCGTGGGCCGAGCAGCTCGCCGTCATGGCCGGCTGCGACGTGCCGATCCGGCCCTCTCCCGGCGTCCTCCTGGCCGTCCGCGGCCGCTGGTGCAACATGGTCATCAACCGCCTCCACCCGTCGGGCGACGGCGACATCGTGGTCCCCCAGCGGGGCCTGTCGGTCGTGGGCACCAGCTCCTGGGTCGTGGAGGACCCCGAAGACCTCGGGGTCCCCGAGGACCACGTGGAGCGGATGTATGCCGAGGGCGCGAAGATGATCCCCGGCATCCGGACCGCCGAGCGGCGCGCCGCCTGGTCGGCCGCCCGCCCCCTCATCGGGTCGAAGGACGCCGAGTCGGGGCGCGAGCTGAGCCGCACCTTCAAGTGCTTCGACCACCGGGAGACCGACGGCGTCGAGGGCTTCGTGACGATCTCCGGCGGCAAGGGGACCACCCTCCGCGCGATGGCCGAGACCACCGCCGACGTGATCTGCCGGAAGGTCGGGGTGGAGGCGCCCTGCCAGACGCGGGAGGTCGTGACCCTCCCGCACACCGCCTACTACGCGGCGTAGGAGCGGAGCCATGATCGAGACCGTGACCGACGCTCGCACCACGCGCGTGGTCGTCTCCCGTCGCAGGGAGGGCGACGACCCCGGCGCCCTGCGCTACGACACGTTCGACGTGGCCGTGGGGCCGCGCACCACCATCCTCGACGCGCTCGTCGCGATCCGGCGCGAGCTGGACCCGACCCTCACCTTCCGCCATTCCTGCTTCCACGCCTCGTGCGGAACCTGCGGGATGCGCGTGGACGGCCGCGAGGGCCTCGCCTGCGTGACGCCCGTCCCCGCCGGGGACGAGGTGACCGTGGAGCCCCTGGGGAACCTGCCCGTCGTCTCCGACCTGGTCGTCGACATGGACGTCTTCTACGACGACTTCAACGACGCCGGCCGGCCGCTGGTCCGCTCGTCCGAGATCATCCCGGGTGCCGGGAAGGCCGAGGGGATCGACGAGCTGGACCGGTACGAGGACTGCATCGAGTGCGGGATCTGCCTGTCGGCCTGTCCCGTGGCCGGCAGCGACCCGCGCTACGTCGGGCCCGCCGCGCTCGCCGCCGCCTGGCGCGTCGTGGAGGAGCCGCGCGGGCTGGACCCCGGCCCCGTCGTGCGCCTCATGGACGACGAGCAGGCCGCGTGGCGCTGCCACCTTGCCTGGGAGTGCTCCGAGGCGTGCCCGTCGGGCGTCGATCCGGCCGCCGCGATCATGCGGCTCCGCCGCTCGGCCGTCGGCGCCCGCGTCCGACGCCTCTTCTCCTTCGGAGGGAACCGCTGATGGCGAGCACGACCGCCGGGCGGGGGCGCCCCGCTGCCGGCCCGGCCCGCCGCCGGGGCATCCTGGGCTGGTTCGACCCCCGAGGCCGCCGCCTCGGCGGCCTCGCCTTCATCGTCAACCGGCTGACGGGACTCGGCCTCGTCGCCTACCTCTACCTGCACCTCATGATCCTGTCTCTGCTCGTCCAGGGGCCCAACGCCTGGGACGACTTCGTGGACATCGCGCTGAGCCCGCCGTTCCTGGCCCTCGACGTGTTCCTGCTCACGGGGATGCTGATCCACGGCCTGAACGGGATCCGGGTCGGCCTCGTCGGGCTGGGGCTCGTGGCGAGCCGCCAGAAGGCGCTCTTCATCACGGCCATGGTCAGCGCGGCGTTCGTGGCGCTCGTGGGAGCGCTGCGGATCTTCGGCGGCGAGTAGGAGGGAGAGATGGCCACCGAACCCCGGCCGGTCGACCGCCCCGACGCCGGTCCGCGCAACGCCCCCGTCTTCGTCTTCCAGGTGATCAGCGGCGTCGCGCTCCTGGTGCTGCTGGGCCTGCACATGGTCGCCCAGCACTTCATCGTCCCGACCGGCCTCCGCTTCTACGAAGACGTCATCGCGTGGCTCCGCAACCCGGTGATGATCGCCGTGGAGGTGGCGTTCCTCGTCGTCGTCACGTATCACGCCCTCGTCGGGGTCCGCGCGATCCTCTTCGACTTCGGCTTCTCGGAGCGCACGGAGCGGCGGATCACGCTGCTCCTGTGGGTCGTCGGGATCGCCACCGTCGCGTACGGGGTGGCGCTTCTCGCGGCCATCCTCAACGCCGCGTAGGATTGCCCGCCATGGAGCCGCTCGTCGGGATCGTCGTCGTCAGCCACTCCGCGCAGATCGCCGCGGGGACCGTTGAGCTCGCCCGCCAGATGGCGGGCGACGACCTGCGCATCGAGGCCGCCGGCGGGACCGCCGACGGGTCGCTCGGCACGGACGCCGCGGCGATCATGGCCGCCATCGCGGCCGCCGACGGCGGCGCCGGCGTCGTGGTCCTGATGGACCTCGGCAGCGCCGTGCTGGCCACGCAGACCGCGCTGGAGTTGCTGGGCGATGACGTCGCGGCACGCGTGCGGCTCTCCCGCGGGCCGCTCGTTGAGGGCGCGGTGGTGGCCGCCGTCCAGGCCAGCGTCGGCGACGACCTCGCCGCGGTCCTCGCCGCGGCGGAGGAGGCCGCCAGCCTGCCCAAGATCCCCGAGTGAGCGGGACCGCGGCGGCGCGCATGCCTGGCGCGCCGCGGCGAGTGGCGGTGCTGGGAGCGGGCGCGGTCGGCACGCTCCTCGGCGGACTGCTCGCATCGGCCGGTGCCGACG
>CAZVPS010000238.1:0-3567 GCA_964629105.1 uncultured Anaerolineaceae bacterium | reverse complement strand
TCGGACGGCCACGCCTCGCCGGCCTCGTCGGGACGGCGCGTCTCGTCGCCGGGCGGCGTCAGTGGACGTACCCGTTGCGGCGCGGGCAGAGATGGCCGGCGGGGTCCAGCGGCTGGCCGCAGAGCGGGCAGGGCGGGCGTCCGGACGCGACCGTGCGGAGGGCCCGTTCGGCGAAGGCGCGGGCCCGGGTGGGCGTCAGGCGCACCCGGACGAGATCGGGCCCGTCCGGGTCGTCGTCCGCGACCTCGATCTCTTCTTCGTCCTCCTCCTCCTCCTCCTCCTCCTCCTCCTCCTCCTCCTCTTCCTCCTCGTCCTCGTCCTCGTCCGCCCGGGCGCGCGCCTCCACGACGATCTCGTCGCTGTCGCCATTCCAGGCGAGCGTCATGGTGCCGACCCGGAAGGCCTCCACGAGCGGCTCGTCGAGGGGCGCGGTGTCGTCGTCGGCGGAGGCCAGCGCCTCGGGAACGCGCACGCCGCGGCGGGCGACCTCGGCGAGGAGGAGCGTCATCCGCTCGGCCAGGACCTGGACCTGCACCTTCTCCAGCACGACGGAGACGATGGCGCCGCCCCGCTTCACCTGGAGGAAGAAGGTCCGGTTGCCGGGCTCGCCGATGGTGCCGGCGACGAAGCGGTCGGGAAGGCCGTAGTCGTAGATGCGTCGAGACATGGCGGGACTCTACCGCGCCGCGCCGCGGGCCGCCCGCGTCCGCGCCGGCCTTGTCCCCGCCGACCGGACCCAGCCTGCCCGGCCCGACTGGCCCGCCCGACCACGCCGCCCACACCCGTGTCGTTGACGCGCTCGACGTGGGTGGCGGCCGTCCCGTACCGCACGACCGAGAGCGAGCAGGGGTCGACGCCGATCCGCTGGAAGCCGTCGAGGTGGAGGCCGAGCGCTTCGGCCAGGATGGCCTTGATGACGTCGCCGTGGCTGACGACGGCGTAGGTCGCTTCCGCCCCGAGCGTTTCGTTCCAGCGTCGTACCGCCGCCACGGCCCGCGCGCTCATCTCGGCCAGGCCCTCGCCGTCGGGGAAGACCGCCGCCGACGGGTGACCCTGGACCACGGCCCACAGCGGCTCCTTCCGGAGCGCCCGCAGCTCGCGGCCGGTCCACGCGCCGTAGCGGACCTCGCCGACCTGCTCGTCAACGTGGAGCGGCGGCGCCGGGTCGCGGCCGGCCAGGATGGCGGCGGCGGTCTCGCGGCAGCGCTCCAGGGGCGAGGCCACGATCGCCGCGAGGGGGACGGGGCGGAGCCGCTCTCCGAGCGCGGCGGCCTGGGCGCGGTCGCGCTCGTCGAGGTGGACGCCGGGGGTCCAGCCGGCGAGAACGGGGCCCGTCAGCGGCGTGAGGCCATGGCGGACAAGGAAGACGGTGGTCACGGGACGCGGGGCGCTGCGGTGGGGGCGCGGTTCAGGCCGGCTCGACCGCCGCCGCGACCACCGGCTCGGGCGCCGCCTCGACCGCCGCCTCGGCCGCCGGCTCCGGCACCCACTCCCTGATCGCCTCGCCGCGCTCCGCCGCGATGACCTGGAGGCCACCGAACAGCGTGAAGCCGGTGATCTCGACGCCCGGGGCGTCGGGCGTCGGCTCGGCCGCGCCCGTCGTGTTGATGGCCCCGCCGAAGAGGGCCGGGCCGCTGATCCGGACCGGGACGCCGGGCGCGACGGTCACGCTGGTCCCACCGAAGACGGTGCGGATCTCGAGCCGCGCCCCGGCCGGGTCGAGCGTCGCCTCCCGCAGGTCGAGGTCGACGCCGCCGTACCAGGAGATCACCCGCCCGCCGCGAAAGGCGGCGGCGGTGCTGGCGAGCTTCGCCCCGTCCATGACGGCGGCCAGGTCGATCTCGTCGGCCGCCGCGTCGGGCAGGGGCGGCGCCTTCTTCTTGAAGCTGAACGCAGCGAGGGCGCTCGCGATCCCGGCGGCCAGGGAGAGGCCGATGACGAGACCGAGCAGCTTGGCGAGGAACCGGACCATGGTGACCTCCGGGCTGATGGGTGGCGGCCACGATCCTACGCCCCGCGGGCCGTCGCGGCCCGCTACGCTGCGAGGATGGAGCGGCCGAAGCAGCGGGAGTGGGAGGCCGAACGCCTCGAGGGCGCGATCTGGGGTCACCTCGTCGGCGACGCGCTGGGCGTGCCCTACGAGTTCCGCCCGCCGGGGGCGATCGGCGAGGTCGTCTTCGGGGCGCGGGGCACCCACGACCAGCCCCCCGGGACGTGGAGCGACGACGGCGCCCTGATGCTGGCCCTCCTCGACTCGCTCGTCGCCTGGGACGGCGATGCCGGCCGGGCGGTCGTGCGGTTCGACCCGGCCGACCAGGCGGTGCGGATCCGTCGCTGGTTCGAGGAGGGCGCCTACACGCCCGACGGCGACGGCCGCTTCGACGTAGGGAACGCTACCCGGGCGGCCATCGAGGCGCTGCGCGCCGGCGTCCCGGCCGAGGAGGCGGGGAGCGTCATGCCCAACGGCCTTGGCAACGGCTCCCTCATGCGGATCCTGCCGGTGGCGCTCGCGGGCCGCGGCACCGACGATGCGACCCTTGTCCGCTGGGCTGTCGCCGCATCTGGCGTCACCCACGGCGCGCCTTTGGCGCGCGTCGCGTGCGCCCTCTACGTCCTCCTTGCGACGCGGCTTCTCGCGTCCCCGGACGAGGCCGCCGCGGCGCTCGACGGCGCCCGCGACGCGCTCCGGACGGAGGTCGCGGGCACGCCGCTGGAGGCCGCCCTCGCGGAGCTCCTCGGGTGGGACCGGCGGACCGGCGGCGGCCACGTCGCGGACGCCTTCTGGTCCGCGTGGGAGGCGGTGGAGGGGGCGGGCTCGTACGGGGCCGCGGTCACCCGGGCCGTTCGCTTCGGCCACGACACCGACACGACCGCCGCCATCGCCGGCGGCCTGGCCGGGATCCGCTGGGGGATCGGCGGCATCCCGACCGCCTGGCTCGCGGCGATGCGCGGGCGCGACCTCGCCGGGCCGCTCGTCGATCGCCTGCTGGCCCGGGACGGCTGGCGGACCTCGACCACGAGCCCGCTCCGGGTGGACTGGGTGCCGCTCGGCGACGTGCCGGGGCTGGCGGACGCGACCGGGGCCGTCGGGATGACGCTCCTGCCCGGGAAGAAGCGGCTCGGCTACAGCGGCCCCCAGTGGCGCGACCCGGCGGCCGACGCGCGGCGGCTCCGGGAGGTCCACCGCTGCGGCACCTTCCTCCTGCTCGTCGAGGATGTCGACCTGGCGATGAGCCGGGCATGGGCGACCGTCCCGGCGCTCGAGGCGGCCGGGATCCGCGTCGTGCGCCATCCCGTCCCCGACATGGACGTGCCGGCCGACCGGGACGCCTTCCGGATCACCCTCGACGACGTGTTCGCCCGAATCCGTCGCGGCGAGCGGGTCGTCGTCGCCTGCCGTGGCGGCCTGGGCCGGACCGGGACGGCGGTCGCCTGCCTGCTCGTGGACGGCGGCGTGCCGCCCGACGAGGCGATCGCGCGCGTCCGCGCCGTTCGCCCGGGCACTGTGGAGCGGCCCTCCCAGGAGGCGTTCGTGCGGGCGTGGGCCGGGCCGCGGGGCCACGGCCC
>CAZVPS010000237.1:0-3606 GCA_964629105.1 uncultured Anaerolineaceae bacterium | reverse complement strand
CGTGGCGGATCAGCTGGAAGAGGCGCCGGATCTCCCACTGGGCCATGGTGCAGAGGCGGAGGCCCGCCATGTGGATCAGGGCCCGCAGATTGGCCGTCATCACGAGGTTCGTGCGCGTCGCGTTCGGGAAGACGAACCGGGCGTCCTCGCCGGGGATGCCGGCCGCCAGCAGCTCGCCGTACAGCTCCAGCGAGCCGTCGACCTGCTCTTCAAAGCGGGCCCGCAGGCCCGGGTCGGCCTCGGCGATCGTGCCCGGCAGCATGGTCGCCGCGCTCTTGAACGAGACGTAGCGCTGGCTCTGCTGGTCGAAGGCGACGCCCGCCCGGTGGCGCACGAGCTGGTGCGAGAGCGTCCGGCTGACACCGCTGATCCCGAACGTGAAGACGACGTGTTCGATCGTGCTGCCGTGGCCACTCTCGATGACCCCGCTGATCAGCTTCTGCATCTTCGCCGGGTCGATCTCGCCGGCCTCGGCGCGCCGGAAGATCTCGCCCGGCTCCAGCTCGCTGTAGCAGGTCCGGCAGGCCGTGTAGATCAGGGGGACGTAGTAGCGCTGCACGATCTCCCGGTCGGGGAAGAGGAGGGTTGCCTTCATCCCCAGGTCGTGCCGCCCGGGGTTGCGGGGGATCCCGGTCTTCGCGCGTGCGGCCGCAGCGCCTGGGTCGGGGGACGGCGACGGCGTTGGCGTCGGCTTCTCGGCCATGGTCCCGTGAGGATAGCCGCCCGTGGCGCCCGCGGAGCGGTCGTGCCGCGGACGCCACGCGGGTTGCGCGCCCGATTCGATCGTCAGAACCGGATGGCCGCGGCCCGCGGGTCCGGTCGCGAGGCATCCGGCCGTGCTCGACCCCGCGAAGTCACCAATCATCGCCTCAAGGGCGGCGACCTGGCGCTGCGTCGGGCGCCGCCGTCCGAGGCGTCCCCGTCAGACCGCGCCGCCCTCGCCCGCGGCGGGCTCCCGCGCCTCGACGCCGTGGAACCAATGCCAGTACAGCCAGGTGCCCAGCGAATAGAGGATCACGATCGTCACGAAGTTGACGGTGTAGCCTGCCTCGAAGCCGAGCCAGTGCTGGAGGACGCTGTACCACGGCCCGGCGATCACCCAGCCCAGCGACCAGAGAAGACTGCCCGTCGCCGCGTAGGTGGCCCGCTCGCCCGGTCGCAGCTGCTCCATCGCGAAGGCGTTGGCGATCGGGTTGCCGGCGTTCATGAGCGAGTTCCGCACGGCCATGGCCACGATCACCGTCCACAGGACCGGGCTGAATCCGAGCACCACGAGGAAGGGGATGCTCGCGCCCTGGACCAGGGTCACCGAGCCCACCTTCCCGACGCGCCGGGCGAGCGCCGGCTGGACCATGATGGCCAAGATCGTGCCCAGGCTCGTGATCGCGAAGATGACGTTGAGCGCGGCAAGGTCCAGCCCGAACTTGCGCTCGATGAAGACGTTGAGGAACGGGATCACCTGGCCTGCCCCGAGGGCGATGAGGAAGCCCGGGATCAGCAGCCGCCAGAAGGTCCGCGCGTCCGACGGACGCGGGATCCCCAGGCGGGCCGACCGCCGAGCCGCGGTGGGACGCGAGTCGGGGCGGGTTGCGATCGGCTCCCCCGCCCACGCATCGGCCGGCCGCTGCTCCAATGTCCGCCAGTCGCGGCGGCGGCGTGGCCGGTCGTCCCGGAGCGCCAGCACCGTCAGCGTCGCGAGGGCCGCCGCAACGGCCATGACGACGAGCAGGACGCGGTAGGTCGACGGGTCGCCCGCGCCGGAGCCGGCCGCCCCGACCACGCTGCCGAAGATCATCGCGATCGCGCCGCCGAGGAGGGCAGCGCCGACGTTCGTCACGTTCGAGATGGCGAACTGGAGGCTGAAGAGCTCGTTGCGGTGCTCCGGCCGGCTTCGCTCCATGAGAAGGGGCGACTGCACGACGAAGAAGGCCTGGTTCGCCGCGCCGATGACGCCGGCGAGCAGGAGGATCGCCACAGGCTCCGTGGTCAGGAGCAGGCCGAGGATGCCCACCGTCGTGCCGCTCGTGCCAAGCGCGAGCACCAGCCGGCGCCCGATCCGGTCGGACAGGATGCTGGCCGGGAAGGCGAAGATGACCCCGGCGGCCGAGCTCGCGGTGGCAGCCACGCCGATGAAGGCAGGATCGTGGCCGAGGGCCACGAGGTAGAGGTTGAAGTCGACCCACCAGAGGCTGAGCGCGACCCCGTACACGAGGGTCGTGACGAGGAAGATCCGGGCGTCGCGCTCGAAGCCGGTGAAGCTCCGGGCGTAGCGCCGAAGGGCGGTCACGCCTCCCCGGGGAGGCGCCGAGCGCGGGCGGCGGCGACCACGGCGAGCCGGACGGGGGGCGTGTCGCGGTCGGCGCAGATCAGCACGGCCGCCATGGTACCGCCGCGGGGCCCGCCGCTCGCCGCCAGCCGGATTGACGCGGCATCGTCCCCGACCCTAGGGTTCGCCGGTGATCACGGCGTTCCTCGCGGGCGCGGCAGCGGGGCTTGGCATTGCCATCCCCGTCGGCGCGGTCGCCATCCTCATCGTCGAGACCGGGCTTCGGCGCGGGTTCCGGCTGGCGGCCGCCGCCGGGGCCGGAGCGGCGACCGTCGACGGCCTGTACGCTCTCGTCGCGGCGGCCTTCGGCGCGGTCCTGGCGGGGATCCTCGCCCCGTGGGAGCGACCCCTCCGGATCGTCGCCGTGGTCGTGCTCGTGGCGATCGCCCTGCGCGGCCTCCTTGGGCTCCGGGCGCTGTCGCGACCGGCCGCCGCGGTCGGCGCACCGATCCGGCCCGACGTAGAGGCCGCCGAGCGCGGCGGCTCGGCCGTCCGCACGTACGGCGTCTTCGTGGCGATCACCCTCCTGAACCCAGTGACGGTGACCTACTTCGCGGCCCTCATCCTCGGGCTGGGATCGACCGGGGCCGGCCCCGCCGAGAAGGCGGCGTTCGTCGCCGGCGCCTTCCTCGCGTCCCTCGCCTGGCAGACGCTCCTCGCGGCGGTCGGGGCCTTCCTGCACCGGCGCCTGTCGCCGCGCCTCCGGGCGGGGGTCGTCCTGCTGGGGAACGCGATCATCCTGGCGTTCGCGATCGCGATCGGCGCCGGCCTCGTCACCTGAGCGGGGGCGACCACCCCGCCGCGGCTCCGGTCCGCTCCGGGTCGTCTCGCTCGAAAGGGCGGCGGCCACCCTCCGCCCCGAAGTGGCCCCGGAGCTCGCGCTCCACGGCGCGCAGGCAGGCGGGCTCGTCGTCGACCACAAGGATGACGGGGTTCGCCATGGCGCGCTCTCGCTCCCTCGCCGGCCGGCCGGCCGAACGCCCGCCTGACCCGGCCCGGGCCGACCGGCCTAGACTGGCCCACGACGATCCCCGCGGCGAGGGGTCGGTCAGCGGAGGATGCGATGGGCGGCCCCGCGGCGCGACGCTACGTGGCGGACGGGCAGACACGCGGCTATCCTGTCCGCACCGAGCACGTCCGGGTCCCGATGGACGACGGGATCGACGTCGCGGCGACCCTCTACCTTCCCGACGCGCCGGGCGACGGCCCCTTCCCGGCGGTCCTCGAGTCGATCCCGTACCGCAAGGACGACTGGACGCTCTCGCGCGACTGGCCGCTCC
>CAZVPS010000236.1:0-3630 GCA_964629105.1 uncultured Anaerolineaceae bacterium | reverse complement strand
CGGCACCGCCGCTCCTCCCGTCGCCGCGGCAGGAATTCGGCTACAGGCCCTGAGTCTGCCGAGAGCCTCCCCGCGTCGCGCGAACGACGGCTCGACTTCCGCGACCGCGGCCAGCTGGTCGCGCAGGCGGGCGGCGATCCGGCGCTGCTCGTCGAGCGGCGGGAGCGGGACCCGCAGCCGCCCAAGATCCGACGACCGGAGATTCGAGATGTTCGTGGTCCGCGTCTTGAGGCGGTCGATCGCCGCTTGATATGTGCCCGACCGCATCCACGCGGCCAGGAAGCGGGGATCGACAACACCTGGGTCAGGGCGGGCGACCGTCACGAACGCCCCGAACGTGGCCATCTCCGGGACGGACGATATGAGGCAGGAGCGGCCGACCGTCTCGGCGCTGTTGGAGGTCGACACGAGGATGTCGCCCGGCCTCAGCAGCTGCTCGTCCTTGACGAGGCTCGACGGCACATACCGTGCTGTGCCCCATTCGGGCTCCGCCTTCACAGCGGCCGTCGTCAAGCATGCGATGGAGCCTGGGCGTGGATCGGGAGTCGCGTCCGCAGCCGAGAAACTGACGCCGCGGAGGACACGCGCCGCGCTCGCGAGCTCGATACTCGGCCAGTCGCTCACGCCGCGAACAACCTCGACTTCGTCTCGTGGAGTATCTCGGCCGGGCTGCCCAGGGCTTTCAGGGCGGCGAGGCCGCCGGCGGCCACGACCGCGGGAACCTGCAGGACGCCGGGCTGCTCCAGCTCGTCGGTGCCGCCGCGGGCGAACTGGCGGGCGAGGGCGCGCAGGGTGGCGCTCATCGTCGGCGGG
Source organism: uncultured Anaerolineaceae bacterium (assembly GCA_964629105.1). Lineage (GTDB taxonomy): Bacteria > Chloroflexota > Limnocylindria > Limnocylindrales > CSP1-4 > CTSoil-043. The sequence goes on along the minus strand of CAZVPS010000236.1, from coordinate 2,817 downwards.
AGGCCGGCCAGCCGGGCGGTGTGCTTGTAGTCGAAGGCGTCGGCCCGGGCGACGCGGGTCTTGGGGTCCAGGCCGTAGCCGATCTCGGCGAGGACGTCGTAGAGGTCGAAGTCGTCCATCCCTTCGAGCGCCCGGATCACGCCTGCCGATCGACCCCCATCGGGCAGCGCTGCCAGCAGCCCGGCACGCTCGGGCGGGAGGATCCAGGCGGCTCGGAAGGCGTCGAGCGAGGGCGCCCGCGCGAGGAGGCGTTCGGCCAGGCGCTCCTCGTACTCCTCCAGGCTGATCGGGATCGTCACGCCGTTCACCGTCGTCAGGATCGCCTTGCCGGCGTCCGATACGCGGACGTCGATGCCCTGGACCGTGATCCGGCGCTCGGGCGGCTCACCCGTCGGGGGTTCGGACGGCTCCGTTCGCTCGGTCGTCGCCCGCGTCCGGAAGGCCTCGCCGAAGAGCCGGGTCGCGGCGGTGTAGTCGAAGACCCGGAACATGAGCTTGCCCGAGGCCGGATCCAGGCGCGTCCCCCGGCCGATCATCTGGTAGAAGGCGATGGGCGAGCGGACGTAGCGGAAGAAGACGATGTTGCGGACGGCCGGGACGTCGACGCCGGTCGTCAGGAGCTCCACGGTGGTGGCGACGAAGTGGTGGCGGGCGGCGCCGCGGAGCTCCGGCAGGGGATCGGGACCCTGGACGGCGGCCGTGCACTTGAAGGCGTACGGGTCGGCGGGGCGGCGGCCGTGCTCCGCGCACCAGTGGGCATAGCGGTTGTTGAGGGCGATGGCGACGTCGTCCGCGTGGCTGTCGCGGGCGCAATAGATGATCGTCTTCTGCTCGGGGCCGCCGGTGGCGAGGAGGCGATCGAAGAAGTCGTCGGCCATGGCCTTCACCCGGTCGGGGAGGACGAGGCGGTCCTCGAACGACTGGGCGCCGTAGTGGTCACGGGCCTCTGCCGCGGCGAGCTGCTCGCCGGTGATCGTGTCCCACAATGGCAGGGTGCCGATGTCGTGGCGGTCAAGGCCGGTCTCGCGCTCGGCGAAGGGGCTGCCCTCGAGGAAGATGTCGCGCCGCACGATCTCGCAGGCGGCGAGGTAACCGTCCTCGATGCCCTGGCCCAGCTCGTACTCGTAGACGGGGTCGCCGAAGTAGCGCAGGTTGTCGGCGGTGATCGCGGCGTCGGCAGCGATTCCGGGGGTTGCTGCCGGCAGAGCGTTCGTCAGCTGGCGGGGGGTGGCCGTGAGGCCGACCTGGATGGCGTTGCTGTTGCGTGTCAGCACGGTAGACCAGTCGCCCCAGCCGGAGCGATGGCACTCGTCGATGATCACGATGTTGAAGTAGTCCGGCGGGTAGTGCTGCTCGAGGAAGGTGGCGGGGGCGGCGGGCTCGCCGGCTTCGGCGTCGGCGCCCGCGTCGCCGTTCGACCGGTCGAGGCCCAGCGTCTGGTAGGTGGCTACGAGCACCCGGGCGTTCATCTGCGGGTTCCCGCCCGAAACGGCGGCGGCGTCGGCCCCGAAGGCGTTCTGGAGCGCGCCGAGCGCCTGGTTGCGGAGCTCGTCGCGATCGACCAGGAAGAGGGCCCGCCGCAGGAGGCCGGCGTCGGCGAGGCGGCGCAGGAGGTGGACTGCGATGTACGTCTTGCCCGCGCCGGTCGCGAGGGACAGGAGGGCGCGGGTCTCGCCGCGGGCGATCTTCTCGAGGACGGCGCGGATCGCGGCGTCCTGGTAGTAGCGCCGGCTTGTCTCGCCGCCGCGGTACGGCGTGCTGAGCGGGCGCGCCAGCTCCGAGCTCAGGTCCAGGCCGCGGGCCGCCTCCCAGCGCACGCGGAGCTCGTTCGGGGAGGAGAAGTCCGCCATCGGGGCGGGGGCGGTCGTGAGGCCCGTCGTGGCGTCGAACTCGACCCACTGGTGGCCGTTGGTGCTGTACACGAAGGGGACATGCAGGCGCGCCGCGCTGCGCGCGTACTCGCGGGCGTACTCCTTCGCCTGGTCGAGCCCGCGGGCGGGCGCCGCATCCGCACGCTTCGCCTCAACGACCGCCACGGCGACCGGCTGCGCGTCCTGCGCCACCTTGATCCGGAGCGTGTAGTCCGTCCGCCCGGTCCCCGCGCGCCGCGGCCGCCCCTCGACGATCTCGACCGCCCCGGGCGTCTCCTCGCGCCGGATCAGCTCCTCGGTCCACCCGGCAGCGTGGAGGACGGGGTCGATGAGAGCGATGCGGGCGTGAGATTCGAGCTCGGCCACGACCTGAATGCTAGCGGCCGCGCTGGCCGTTGCGGACGCCATTGCGACGGGCCATCGGTGCCCCGCGACCGAGAGGCCGCCCATCGCCCCGCGCGGGCGCGGCCCGATCGAGCCGGGCAGCGGCGCCGTCCCATGAGCGCCATCGTCCACTTCGTCGCGGGTGGGCGGTGCGAACGGGTCCCGTCCGGCCACGAAGGACCCCTCTGGCGACGTCCCGCGGCGAACGGCGCATGGATCAACCCGGGCGGGAGGTGGGCATCGACCCCGGGCCGACCGGCGCGGGCGTTTGCCCGAGCCTGCCGTCGGTCCGACGCGCGGGCGGAGGTGTCCGAGTGCCCCTTGTCGCTCATGGGACGGCGCCCGTGACGCCCGTGACGCCCGAGCGTGGGGCGCGGGGAGAGGCGACTCGGGAGGCACACCGATCGGCGCCCTCGGCGCCCGCCCCCGACGCCACGAGGCCGGACCTCGCGGCCCGGCCTCAGGTTCAGCGGTGCGTGGTGAGGATCAGCTACAGCCGCTCGTGGCGCCGCAGTTGAGGCACTTGTAGCAGCTGCCGTTGCGGACCATGATCGAGCCGCAG
>CAZVPS010000235.1:0-3637 GCA_964629105.1 uncultured Anaerolineaceae bacterium | reverse complement strand
GGTGGCGAGCACCCCGAGGGCGGCGATCACGGCCGGCGGCGAGGCGTTGTAGGTGTCGTCGAGGATCGTGAGGCCCGGAGCGTCGACCACGACGCCGCGATGGGCCGACGCCCGGCCCCACGGCGCCGCGAGCCCGGCCGCGATGCGCTCGTCGGGAATCCCGGCGACGAGCCCCGCGGCGCCGGCCGCCAGGGCGTTCTGGACGCTGTGCCGGCCGAGGGCGCCGATCTCGACGTGGAAGCGCGCCGGGCGGGGGGCCCGGGCGACCAGGTCGAACGTCATCCCGTGGACCCCGCGAGCGGTCACCGCCTCCGCCGTGACGTCGGCGTCCGGATCCAGCCCATACGTCAGCACCGCGGCCCGGGTGCGCGACCGGAATGCCCGGACCCGCGGGTCGTCGCGGTTCAGGATCGCGGTGCCGCTGGCGGGCAGCGCCTCGACCAGCTCCGCCTTCGCGTCCGCGATCGCGTCGAGCGATCCCGCCCGTTCCAGGTGGACCGGCGCCACGGCCGTCACGATGCCGATCGACGGCCGCCCAAGGGCGGCGAGCGTGGCGATCTCGCCGCCGACGTACATCCCCATCTCGAGCACAGCGGCCCTGTGCTCCGGCCCCAGGCGCAGGAGCGTGAGCGGCAGGCCGACCTCGTTGTTCTGGTTGCCCTCCGTTCGAAGGGTCAGCATCGCGGCGCCGTAGACGGCGGCCGTGGCGTCCTTCGTGGAGGTCTTGGCCACGCTCCCCGTGATGCCGACGACGAGGGGGGCGAAGCGATTGCGCCACGCGGCTGCCACCGCCTGGAGACCCGCCAGCGCGTCCGCCACCAGGACCACCGTGACGTCGCCGAGGGCGTCCAGGTCGGCGGCGTCGGGCGGCACGGCGACGAGCAGCGCAGCGGCGCCCGCCGCCGTCGCGGCGGCGAGGAAGCGGTGCCCGTCGGTCCGCTCGCCCGGCAGGGCGACGAAGAGGCAGCCGGGCGTCACGAGACGCGAGTCCGCCGCGCCGCCCCGGACCCCTCGATCGGAGCGGCGGAGCAGCGTGCCTCCCGTCGCCGCGACGAGATCTTCGGCGGTGAGGGGGGCGGCAGACGACGGCTCGGCGTCGCCCCGCCCGGCCGGCACGGTGGTCACGGCCGAGAGTGTCGCACGGACCGGGCTCACGGGGCCGCGGGGCTGGGCGAGGGCGGCGCGCTCGCGGGCACCGGCGCGAGGTCGAGGGTCGCCATCGCATCCGTCGCGACGCGCCGGAAGAGCTCGAACGACTCGACCGGCATCTCGATCTGGCCGACCCGCTGGACCGTCGGGCGGCCCTCCTCCACGCGCACGGCGACGACGACCTCGGGGCTCCGACGCCCGACGAACCCCACGAAGGAGTAGTTGAAGACGTTGACCTTCCAGCGCTTCTTCTCGCCATCCCAGATCTCCGCGGTGCCGGTCTTCCCGCCCACGACGTAGCCCGGGATCAGGGTCCGGTCCCGGTAGAAGGGCACGGCCAGCGGGACGCGCCGCATGATCTTCACGAGCTCGGCGGAGAGCGCGGGGGTGAGGACCCGGCCGCGGTCGCCCGCCACGACGGTCTCCGCGCCGACTCGCTGCACGACATGCGGGGTCGGGAGGATCCCCCCGTTCACCATCGCGCTGTAGGCAGTCGCCAGCTGGAGGAGCGTCACCGCGACGCCCTGGCCGAACGCGCCGTTGGCCACGTCGATCTGGCGCCACGTCGTCCGCGCCGGGTCCCGCACGATCCCGGGCACCTCGCCGGCCACGTCCACGCCCGAGAGGGCGCCGAAGCCCAGCTTCGCCCATGTCGCGTGGAGCACCTCCGCCGCCGCCTGGGCGGTCGTGCCCAGCTTCAGCGCCACCTTCGACATCACGACGTTGCGCGACCAGGCCACGGCGTCCTCGAACGTCAGTCGTCCCTTCGATTCCTTGTCGGCGTTCGTGACGAAGGCCTTGCCGCCGTCGAGGCGGAGGATCGCCTGGTCCTGCACCCTGGAGCCGCGCCTCACGACGCCGGCCTCGAGGACGGCGGCCGCCGTGACCATCTTGAAGACGGAGCCCGGCTCGTAGACGGCCGAGACGACCGGGTCCAGGAACCGCTCGGGGCTCGTCGCGGCGATCGATCCAAAGCGGTTGGCGTCGTAGGAGGGGTAGGTGGCCTGGGCGAGGATCTCGCCCGTGGCCGGGTCCAGGACCACCGCCGAGACGCTCTTCGCCCGGTCCGCCACCCAGGCAGCGTAGACCTCGCGCTCGACGGCCAGCTGCAGGCTCGCGTCGATCGTCAGCGTGACGTCGACACCCGGGCTGCCCGCCTCCAGCGTCACGGCCCCCTCGAGGTTCGGGTGGCCCGACGCGTCGCGCTCGGCGAGGACGATCCGGGGCGCGCCGGCCAGCGCGTCCTGCCAGCGGCCCTCGACGCCGTACTGGCCGTCGCCCTCGCGGTTGGCGAACCCGAGGACATGGGCAGCGATCGTCGTCTTCGGGGCGCCGCCCTCGAGTGGGTAGACGCGCACCGCCTCCGCCTCCAGGCGAACCTGCGTGAGGAGGCCCGTGTCGATCGCGGCGCGGACGGCGCTCGACTGGCCGGTCGTGAGGCCGCGGGCCAGGACGACGTAGGCCTTGCCGGAGTCGATCCGCCGGCGGAGCTCGGCGGCGGCGTCGCCGCCGAGGCCGAGGATCCCGGCCAGCGTCGCCGCGATCTCCGCGCGATGCGTCCGGGCCGCGGGCGTCTCGCCGGCGAGGGACGCCGGGTAGGCCACGAGCCGGTCGCGGCGGATCGTCGTCGCGAGCGTGACCGTCCCGCTGCGGTCGTAGATCGTGCCGCGGTTCGCGGCTATCTCGGTCCGCACCGTGACCTGGTCCCGGGCCTGCGCCACGAGCCAGTCGTGGCGGGCCAGCTGCCAGTAGCCCAGGCGCGCCACACAGGCCGCCCCGAAGACGAGGAGGACCGCGAGGAGGAGGCGCGTCCGCGAGCGACTGTCGGTCCGGCCGAGCATGTGGTCAGCGCGCCGGGACGATGAGCGGGTCCACCAGCTGCCCGAGACCGGCGTCGAGGGCCTGCTTCCGGATGGCGGGCTCGCGGCCCAGGCGACCGAGGTCGGAGCGCAGCTGCTCCTGCTCGGCGAGCATGATCTGGCGCTCGGCGAGGATCCGATCCACCTCCACGCCGTTGGCCGCAACGCGGACCGTCTGGGCGAGCGAGACGAAGCCCAGGCCGAAGGTCAGGACGATGCCGGCGACGAGGATGCCCGTGCGCCCCGACCGTCGCCGCGCGCGGCTGACGACGCCGCCGCGCACCGGGCGTCGCGGGCGGGTCCCGGCCCGCGGATCTCCGGGGGTCTCGCCGAACGGCGCCGCAACGCGCCGCCCGAGGACCCCGGTCCGCGGGCGCGCTCCTGCGTATCCGGCCACTACTCCAGCCCGAGCCAGATCGCGCCGTAGGGCATCGCGTGCCGGTCGGCGATGGCTCCCTCGATCGGCGCAAAGCCGTCATCAACGCGATCGCGCTCGACCGTGCCGTCCTGCCAGACGCGATCGCGGCGCTCGCGGACCTCGTGCTGGCGGCGACCGTAGGTGCGGCGCCGGTTGGCCTGGTGGCGCTTGCTCATCGTCGATGCCCTCCTTCGCGGCGACGGGCGCGGCT
>CAZVPS010000234.1:1863-3651 GCA_964629105.1 uncultured Anaerolineaceae bacterium | reverse complement strand
CGATCGGCCGGTCGCCCGGGCTGAGGAGTCCGAGCGATGCCCGCGGGCCGGCGGACAGCATCAGGTGGCACGAGAGCGGCATGCCGTTCCAGTCGAGCAGGCGGACAGCCTCACGCTCCGTCATTCCCGGGCGCAGTCCGGTCAGCAGCCGGCGCATGCCCTGCGAGGTCTGGCAGGCGGCGTGCTCGAAGACGGCGAGCTGCTCGACCTCGTTGATCACCCGCAGCCCGTCGGCCGCGTCGATCAGGAGATCGCCGGCGTTCTCCACCAGGCCACCCCGGCCCGTCAGGCGACGGAGCTCGTCGACGAGATAGGCCGGCGTCTCGATCGTCGCCCGGCTGGCGTAGGTCTTCCAGCCGACGACCCCGACGCGGCTGCCCGGCCCGATGCCCTCGCCGCCGAGGATCTTCGCGAGCGGCTCCGACCGGTCACGGGGCTGGCTCGGCAGGCTGAGGTCCTGGAAGAGCACGGGGCGCATCGGGAGCGGCGCGGCGCCGGCCATGCCGTGGCACTCGTTGCCCACGAGGATCGCCGGCTCGCCGGTCGGGCCGACGACGAGGACCGCCTCCTCGAACCGCGGGTCGAACCCGGTCAGGTAGGCCAGCGAGGCGCTGTGCTCCCGATCGGCATACACCACGAGCCGGTCGTAGCCACGGGCCTCCGCGCGCTCGCGGAGCCGCTCGAGCCGCGCGGCGTAGAGGGGCGCCGGGATCTCCGGTCGGACCTCGGGCATCCCGAAGTCGGGCAGGTCGATCGTCGCCAGTCTCGCCCTCGTCACCATCGCTCCGCCACCGTCACGCCTCCATCACCGCGGCGGACTCCACGGTGTCACCGCGGTCGCACCGCGCTCGACCACGGCGAACCGGTCCGCGTCGAGCAGGAGCCAGGGCCCCGTCTCGCCGTCCGGCCACTGCACCCGGACTTCGGCCCGCTCGGCCCCGCCGAGCCCGAACTGGACCCAGCCCAGCTGGCCGCCGGCGTGGCCCCCGCCGATCGTCAGCTCCCGCCGGACGACGTGGTCGCCGACCCGGACCTCGATCCAGGAGCCGACCGCGTCGCCGTTGGGGCCGGGCTGTCGCAGCTGGAGCGCGACCCAGTGGCCCATGGGCGCCGGCGCCGCCGCGTCGCCGAGGCCGACGTTCCGCCAGAGCCTGACGTTCTCGCGCCGGGTGACCTCGACGAGGTCGAGCAGCCCGTCGAGGTTCAGGTCGGCGAGAGCCGCCCCCCGGCTCCGGCCGAAGGCGACGATCCCGGCGGCCTCGGCGGCCTCGACGAAGGTGCCGTCCGGCTGGCCGAGGAGGAGGTTGCTCGGGTCCTTGGCGGCGTACTCGGACATCGCCTCGACGTTGCCCTTGGCGATGAACAGGTCCATGAAGCCGTCGTTGTTGACGTCCTCGAACTCGGCGTGCCAGGCCGTCGACGGGAGGACGTCCCCGCCGGTGAACGGACGGTGGGCGGTAGCGCCGCGCTCGAGGGCGATGTCGTGGTACGCGGGGCCGGTCGCCCCATCGTCGAGCGCCTGGAGCTTGTTGTCGCCCTGGCTGGAGAGGAGGACCTCCGGCCGGCCGTCGCCGGTGAGGTCCTGGCTGGCGATGCTCATGCCCCAGATCTGCATCTTCTTCCAGCCGTCCGCCCGGGTGTAGAGGCGGGGCGCCTCCCCGGGCGCCATCCGCCACAGCTGCTCCTCGCCGTCCCGGTAGTAGTGACGGTCGTTCGTCATCCGGAGGTCGCGGCGACCCGAACGGTCCCAGTCGCTGAACAGGATCGAGAGGGTGCACAGGCCGGGCG
>CAZVPS010000234.1:0-1763 GCA_964629105.1 uncultured Anaerolineaceae bacterium | reverse complement strand
GTCGCGCTGAAGGCGGCCGTCCACTCGCCGCCGCCGCCGACTCCCCAGGCCTCGTTGGCCCGTTCGAAGCGGCAGCCGCCGAGCCCGCGGAGGATGACGTTCTCGCCGAACCGGAGCACGGCAAGGTCGATCCGGTGGTCGCCGTCGATGTCGATCGGGTAGGCGGCGGTCACCTCGGTCAGGTCCGTCGCCGGGTCCGGCAGGGCGGCGAACCGGAGCGCGCCGCCCGTCGGGCTGCCGTTGTGGTAGAGGGCCGCGGGGTTGGCGCCGCCGGCGAGGTAGATCTCGGGTCGCCCGTCGTCGTCGCAGTCGAAGACCGCGACGCCGCCACCGACGAAGAACGTGAACTCGCCGTCGTACGCGTGCTCGATGCCCGCGGCGGCCGCCTCCTCGACGAACCGGGGCGCCGCCATGGCCTCTGTCGGCGCGGCCGGCCGGTTGAACGCCATCGCGGCGAGGGCCACACCCAGCGCGACGAGCCCGAGGACCGCCGCGCCGAGGGCGACTCGTGCGGCCCGGCTTGGGCGACCCATGGCGATCTCCGCGTGCGACACTGCCAGATTGAAGCACATCCGGACCGCAGCGACCCCGGCGCGGTCGTGGCATGCTGGCCCCGGTGACGGCCCGGGCGGGTCGCGACAGGGAGAGAAGATCGTGCGGGCAGGCATCGCAGCCAGCAGGCGTGCCGGCACCGGGCGGCGCCGGCGTCGTTCGGGCGCGCTGCTCGCCGGGCTCCTCCTGGCCGGGATCGGGCTCGCGGGCTGCGGCACGACCCCGCCGTACCTGGTCGCCGACTGCCAGCGCGGCGACCTCGAGGCCCGGTCGGTGGTTCACGTCTGGGACGAGACGCTCCTGTCGCTCATCCGCCAGGTCGTGCCGGCCCCGACCGTCCATGCCCGCAACCTGTTCCACGTCTCGGCGGCGATGTGGGACGCCTGGGCGGCCTACGACCCGACGGCGAGCGGCTACTTCGTCACCGAGAAGCACCGGGCCGACGACGCCACGGCTGCGCGCGAGGCGGCGATCAGCTACGCCGCCTACCGGATCCTCCTGTGGCGCTACGGGACCGTTGCCGACCTTGCCGGCGCTGCCGACCAGCTCGCGACGGTCATGGGGTCGCTCTGCTACCGCATCGACTACGCAACGACGGACGGCGACTCGCCCGCCGCGCTCGGCAACCGGATCGCGGCCGCCGTCCTGGAGTTCGGCCGCACTGACGGCTCGCTCGAGGAGCAGCGGTACGTCGACACGTCGTACCAGCCCGCCAACGACCCGCTGGAGGTCGCGGAGCCCGGCGCGGCGATGCGCGATCCCAACCGCTGGCAGCCGCTCTCGCTCGCGAAGCAGATCTCCCAGAACGGCCTCCCGATCCCCGGCAAGGTGCAGGCGTTCATCGGTCCCCACTGGGGCCACGTCCGGTCGTACGCCCTGCCCCCGTCGGACATCGGCGTCCCGATCGACCCAGGGCCGCCGCCGTGGCTCGGCGACCCGGCGACGGACGCCGCGCTCAGGCAGGCCGTCGTCGACGTCATCCGCCGCTCCACCGAGCTCGACGCTACCGACGGCGTGACGATCGACATCGGCCCCGGCGCTGCGGGCGACAACGCCCTGGGCACGAACGACGGCGACGGCCACGACGTCAACCCGGCCACGGGTCGGCCGTACGATCCCGACCGCGTGCTCCGGGGCGACTTCGCCCGCGTCCTCGCCGAGTTCTGGGCGGACGGCCCGCAATCGGAGACGCCGCCGGGTCACTGGAACGT
>CAZVPS010000233.1:0-3664 GCA_964629105.1 uncultured Anaerolineaceae bacterium | reverse complement strand
GGGTGGCGGTTCAGCTCAGCATCACCTGGCCGCCCGTGACGGGCAGGGCCTGGCCGGTCTCATACCGCTGGGCGACCAGGTAGTAGAGCGCCTCGAGCACGTCCTCCGGCGTGCAGCCTCGGCCCATGGGAACCTTGGCCTCGTAGAAGCGGCGGACGTCGTCGACCGTCTCCGAACCGGGCACCTTGCCCTCGCGGAGGTACTGCACGAAGAGACCGTTCTCGGGATCGGCCCACAGCGGCCCGTCGAAGAAGTTGCCCGGGCAGATCGCGTTGACCTTAATGCCGTCGTCCACCAGCTCCAGGGCGAACGACTGGGTGAGCCCGATCCCGCCGAACTTCGACCCCGCGTACGCGCTGTTGCGGCTGGAGCCGACGAGCCCGGACTTGGAGTTGATCTCGACGATGTCGCTCCAGTGATCGGGCTTCGCGCGGTGCTGGCGGGCCATGATCGGGGCGGCGGACCGGACGCCCAGGAAGTAGCCGCGGTAGTTGACCTTCGTGACGAGGTCGAACTCGGCCAGCGGCTGGCTCGTCACGCCGCCGGCGCGCAGCACCCCCGCGTTCGAGACGAGGACGTCGAGGCCGCCGTAGCGCACGACGGTCGCGTGGAAGCCGTCGGCCACGGACTGCTCGTCCATGACGTTCATGGCGACCGCACTCGCCCGGCCCGGGCCGTGGCGGGCCTCCAGGTCGCGGGCGTTGGACTCCGCGAGCGCCGCGTTGACGTCGGCCAGCACGACGTGGCCACCCTCTGCGACGAGGTCGGCGGCGATGGCGAGCCCGAATCCCTGGGCGGCGCCGGTGACGACGGCCACCTTGCCCGCGAATCGGCCGGCTCCGACCGGGCCGACCGCCACCTCGCGGCGGTATGCCTCGGCCTCCCACGCCTCGATGAACGCCCGCTCGGCGTCCGCCAGGGCCCGCACGCCGCCCAGGCTCAGCGTGCCCTGGCCGACACGCAGGGCGTCGAGGTAGACGTGGCGCGCCGTGTCGGCCTCGTCGAACGTGGCTCCCGCCGCGAACAGGCCGAGGTGCGGCACGACGACGATCACGGGGGCCGTTCCGTGCGCCGTCACGTGCTCCGCGAGGCGTTCGCGCAGCAGGGGCAGCAGGTCATCCGGGTCGATGTCCCGGGGCAGGTCGAGGAGCAGCGGCCACGACCCGGCGTAGACGATCTGGTCGGGGGTCAGGGGGCCGCCGAGCACGAAGGCCCGCCCCGCCGGACCGGCCGTGAACGACGCGGCGAGCGGCGCGCCGTCGAAGGTGACCACCCGGAGCGCCTCGCCCGTGGCCAGGAGCCCGCGGAGCGCCGGCGCGATCGCGTCCACCAGCGCCCGGGCGCGCACCGGGTCCATGTCGGCCGGGTCCGTGTCCGCCGCGGCGGGGCCGGCGGAGATCGCAGCGGCGCCGGCCGCGGCCGCAGCGCCCAGCGCCGCCCGCACCGTGTCCAGGAGCCAGCCCGATCGCTCGTCGATCTCGGCCCCCGAGTCGCCCCCGACGATGATCCCGTGGTTCTGCATGACCGTGATCGCCGGCGCCGGCCCGCCGGTGCGCGCGACGTGGGCCCGGCGAGCCTCCACGATGGCCCGGGCGAGGGGGAGGCCCGGGTCGGTGTAGGGCACCCACAGCGCCCTGTCCCCGAAGAGCCGCGCGGCGAGGGCCGCGCCGTCGCGATTGCAGGTGACGGCGTTGATGTCGAGGGGGTGCGTGTGCAGGACGAAGCGCTCGGGCAGAAACGCGTGGAAGAGCAGCTCCACCGACGGGCGCCGCCCGCCCGCGTCGGCCAGGCGCGCGGCCATGGCCACGCGCATGACCGGGTCTCCAGCGATGTCGGGTGCCGCATCGTCCGCGCGATCCGGCACCCCGTCCTCCGCCCCGGTGTCACCGGCGTGGAGGAGGGCCAGCAGCGGTTCCATGTCGAGCGGCACGAGGTCGTCCGGGGCGAGCGTCGCGAGGGCCACGCCGCTGGGCTTGATGTAGAGGACGCCGTCGACCTTCACCGACGCGTTGCCGCCGCCACCGCGCGCGAACTCGGGATCGCAACCGAACCGCCGGGCAACCCCGATCAGCTCGTCTAGGGCGGCCACGGGGGTCGGGGGCAGCTCCCGCCGGCCGGCCGGCCGGCCGCTCATCGGGCCACCGCCGGGGACGCCGCCGGCGATGCCGTGGCGATCAGCTCAGCCCCAAGCTCCGCGAACCAGCGGATCCGCGACGCGCCGTCGGGGAAGCCCGGGTTGAGCCGGCCCTCGCCGTCCACGTAGCCGGGCTGCCCCGACGCACGGAGGTGCTGGTGCGCGGCGACCACGCAGGTGGCCTCCCGGAACGCGGCACGGGCGGCCGGCGACGGCAGCGACCCGTCGACGCAGCGCGGCTCGAGCGGGATCCGCTCGCGCGTGTTGTGCTCGGTCCCCGCCATGACGATGAGGCCGACGTCCCGGAACGCCCCGACGTACGCGTCGACGACGGCCGGGTGGTTTCGGTTCGGGATCAGCTCGGCGGCGTGGATTCCCCGTTCGAGCACGCGCCGGGCGAGCGCCTCGGGAGGCTCCTCCCAGGGGCAGATCGGCGACGTGCCGTCGGCCAGGGTGGGGTAGCACGGGATGCCGTCCATCTCGAGGATCAACCGGTAGGCGTCGTCGAACGAGACCGCGGCCTCCGGGACGAACGCCGGCCGGCCCGCCTTCATGAGCCGCGAGCGAATCTCGCCCTGGATCGCGATCGGGTCGTCGACCGAGGCGCCGACGGGCGCGCCGAACGCCCGGGCGAGGAGCGCGGGCCGCCGTTCGGGGGCGACGAGCAGGAAGAGCATCTCCTGGAAGGCCAGCGCGACGTGGCGCTCCTGGAGCACGACCCACGCGCTCGGAACGCCCGCCCGGTCGGCGATCTCCTCGGTGATGCTCGCGGCGGTCAGCGCGGTCTCGAGGCCGGCCTCGGCGAAGCAGGCCCGGACACGTGGGGCCATGGCGCCCATCCGGTCCGCATCGGACGCACGGACCTGTGCCAGGAGGCGAGCCGCGGTCGCGGTCGGCGGCGCGAACGGGTTGACGCCCTTGCCGCAGAGATAGATGCGCCCGGGGTTCGCGGGGTCGTTGATCTTCACCGCCGCGTCCCGCAGGGAGTCGATGACGCTGATGAATTCGAGGCCGAAGAGCGGGACGATTCCGGCCGCCGCGGCGGCATCGGCGAATCGACGGTAGATCCGGTGGTCGTGGAAGTTCGACGCGCCGAGGACCTCGATTCCCTCGGCCGCGGCGGCCCGGACGGCGTCCTCGGCGGTGTCGAAGGCCGAGAAGTTTGGCGGCAGGTGGATGTGCGTGTTCAGCACGGGCGGCGGCTCAGATGACCGTCGTCTTGACGTCGAAGGCCTCGACCACGGCCCGCATCTCGTCGAGGGTCAGGCCCTCCGCGCGCTCCCCGTTGACGAGGTCCATGTACTCGTAGCGGGCCGCCGTCTCGGCGTACTCGATCCGGTCCACGGCGCGCGTGACGGAGATGTCGGAGCGGGACATCACGCCGTGCTTCGACCACAGCACGATCCGGTGGGTCCGCAGGCTCTCCACGTTGGCCTCCATCAGCGCCTGCGATCCCGGCAGCATGAACGGCAGGACGCCGATCCCGGCCGGCAGGTTGATGATCGTCTCGGGCTCCCAGCGCAGCAGGCG
>CAZVPS010000232.1:0-3670 GCA_964629105.1 uncultured Anaerolineaceae bacterium | reverse complement strand
GCCGCGATCTTGCCGATGAGCTCGGAGGGGTTCTTGATGTACTCGCAGGTCTTGGCGCGATCCTCGCTGGGCGAGAAGAGCCGGTAAACCTGCGTCCACGAGCCCTTGAGGCCGATGCGGGTGGGGTCGGCTTCCACCGACGCGGCGTTCCACTCGTGGATCTCGGCGTGGCGCGCCTCGCGCGTCCGCTCGAAGGAGCGGTAGAGCGGGTCCGTGCAGGCGGTGACGGTGATGAGGACCGGCCAGCGGAGCGGCCGGACGTCCTCGATCCCCTCCGCGCCGATGCGGCGCACGCGGATCTCGGGCTCCGTCTCGAGCCCCTTCGCGTAGGCGATGTGGTCGATCCCCAGCTCCTCGGCGATCTGGGGCGGGACCTGCGCCGTGTCGCCGTCGACCGACTGCATGCCCGTGACGATCACGTAGTTGCGGTCGCCGCCGAAGAGCTCCTTCTCGATCCTCCGGATCGCGCAGGCGAGGGAGTAGGCGGTGGCGCCGGTGTCGGCGCCGGCGAAGGCGTTGTCGGTCAGCAGGATCGCCTCGCCCGGCACCCGGGAGAGGCAGTCGACCAGGACCTCTCGCGCGTGGGCCGGGCCCATGGAGAGGAAGACCGCCCGGGCGTCCGGGTTCCCCCGCGTGAAGCGGTCGGCGAAGGTGAGGGCGTGGAGGTCGAGCGGGTTGAGGACGCTGTCGAGCAGTGCCCGCCGGAGGGTGCCCTTCTCCCGGTCCCAGGCCTCCTCGGGGATGTTGGAGACGTCCGGGACCTGCTTCACGAGGACGATGCACTTCACGGCGCCGACTCTACCGGCCGGCCGGGGCGCCGGGCAGCGGCCCCTTGGTCACCGAATCCGGGCCCAACGGCCCGTCGGGAGGGGGCCGCCTGCCATCCGGCTCTCGACGCCGGGCGACTGGGCGAGGTCGTCGCGGCGCCGGCAGAAACCCGGTGCCGCTCGGTAGACTGCCGACGTCATGCAGCCGGACCATCTCAAACTTGCCCGCCGGCTCGCCCGCCTCTTCGCCCCGCTTCCAGAGGTGGAGGCCGTCGCCCTCGGCGGCTCGCGCGGCAGCGCCGCCGTCGATGCGGACGCGGCATCCGACATCGACCTCTGCGTCTACACGCGAGGCGACGTCCCGCTCGAGGCGCGCCGGGAGATCGTCGAGCGGGCCGGGGGCGCGACCCGGGCAGACCTCGGCCTGGCCTACTGGGGTCCCGGCGACGAGTGGCTCAACGCCGCCACGGGCATCCACGTCGACGCCATCTACTTCGGGGCGGCGTGGATGGAGGAGCAGATCGACCGGGTCCTCGTCCGCCAGGAGGCCAGCCTCGGCTACTCGACGTGCTTCTGGCACACGGTCCTCGGGTCGATCGCGCTCCACGACCCCGGCGGCTGGTTCGCGGGGCTCCAGGAGCGGTGCCGGGTCGAGTACCCGGAGGGGCTGCGCCGGAACATCGTCGCCCTGAACCACCCGGTCCTGCGCGGCGTCCTCCCCGCGTACGCCAACCAGCTCGAGAAGGCGGCGACCCGCGGCGACCTCGTGAGCGTCAACCACCGTTTGGCCGCGCTGCTGGCGAGCTACTTCGACATCGTCTTCGCCGTCAACCGGCAGCTCCACCCGGGCGAGAAGCGGCTGGTCGAGGCCGCCGTGCGCAGCTGTCCCAGGCTCCCGTTCGGGATGGCCGCCGACCTGGCCGAGATCCTGGCCACGGCGACGACGGATCTCGCCGGCCTCCCGGGGCGGGTCGCGCGCCTCCTGGACCGGCTCGACGCGCTGCTTACCGAGGAGGGGATGACAACATGACCGACGCAGTTCCGCTCCCGATCCCTGCTGGCCTCACCACGGCGCTCGTCGCTGACGCCTGCGTCCGCCTGGGAGTGTCGATCCGGCACGCGCCCCGGTCGATTCGTCCGCTCGTTGCCGGAGTGCCGCTCATCGGAGCGGCGCGGCCGGCCCGTCACGCGGGCAGCGTCGATGTCTTTCTGGAGGCGATCGAGTTGTCCCGGCCAGGAGAGATCCTCGTCATCGACGATGGCGGACGGACAGACCGCGCCTGCGTCGGCGATCTCATCGCGCTCGAGGTTCAGGCCGCTGGCCTCGCTGGCCTTGTCGTGTGGGGCAGCCATCGCGACGGTGCCGAGCTTCGGGCAATTGGCCTACCGATCTACAGCTGCGGTGCGCATCCCGCCGGGCCGAGCGGGATCGAGCCGCGTCGCCCCGATGCTCTCCTGAGCGCCCAGATCGACCAGGTGGAGGTGACCAGCGCGGACCTCGTCGTCGCCGATGAGGACGGGGTCATGTTCGTCGCGATCTCCGAGCTCGCCGAGATCGGCCGGGTCGCCGGGGAGATCGCAACGACCGAGCGCGCACAGGCGGCCGCCGTGCGGTCGGGGACGAGCTTGCGGGCACAGTTGAGGTTCGCTGAATACCTGGAGCGCCGGCGCCGTGACCCGATGTTCGAGTTCCGGCAGCACCTGCGCAAGATCGGCGGCGCCATCGAGGAATGAGCTGCCCCGCGTGGGTTGAGACCCCGAGCAGGATCCTCGCCAAAGCCGTGCGCAAGGCATAAGCCGACTGCGACGCGGTTGACCGGGGTCGTCACCGATGGGGCGCCGGCCCGGGCCTGTCAAACCCCGATACCATGAGGCGAGGAGGCGGGGCAACCCCGCCGCTCTTCTATCGGAGCGAACCGATGACGAACGGCACGCGGACCGGGCGCGGATGGCGGCTTCTCGGCGCGCCGCTCGCCGCCCTCGCCATCCTCTGGACGCCCATCCTGTCCCACGCCCCGACGGCCATCGTCGCCTCGGCCAGCGCCGCCACGCTCCCCGCGCCGGTCGCCTGCCCCGGCTGCTGGCGTCCCCGCCCGGGCGCCAACTGGGACATCCAGCTCGCGCCGAGAATCGACCTGCGCGCCCGGCGGACCTTCTACGAACTCGACGGGGAGGGCACCGCGAAGGCGACGGTGACGGCCCTCCATCGCCGCGGCATCCGGGCCGTCTACTACGTCTCGGGCGGCTCGTTCGAGTCCTACCGGCGCGATGCGACCGCCTTCCCGAAGGCGGTCCTCGGCAGGACCCTCGCGGGATGGCCCGACGAGCGCTGGCTCGACATCCGCCGCCTCGATCTCCTCGTGCCGATCATGGAGGCCCGGGTCCGGACCTGCGCGGCCAGGGGCTTCGACGCCGTCGACTTCGACAACGTCGACGGCTACTCCAACACCACAGGCTTCCCGCTCCGGGCCGGCGACCAGCTCCGCTACAACGCCACCCTGGCGAACCTGGCCCATCGATACGGCCTCGGGGTCGCCCTCAAGAACGACCTCGAGCAGGTCCGGGTGCTCGCGCCCTACTTCGATTTCGCGGTCGATGAGTCTTGCTACACGTACCGTGAGTGCGCCCTGCTCCGCCCGTTCCGGGCGGCCGGCAAGGCCGTCCTCGTCATCGAGTACCGGCCCGCGACGTCCGCCTTCTGCCCGACCCTGCGCGCCCTGCGCTTCGACGGCATCCGCAAGCACCGCTCGCTCGACGCCTATCGCGCCGGCTGTTGACGCCCCGGCGGCGGCGCGCCTAGACTCCGCGCCACAACCGAATACGCGGCTGTGAACGGGACGAGTACCCGTCGCGGCGCCGGCAGAGAGACCCGACGGCTGGTGGAAGTCGGGGCGGCGACGATG
>CAZVPS010000231.1:0-3711 GCA_964629105.1 uncultured Anaerolineaceae bacterium | reverse complement strand
CGCTGCCGACGGCCGAGGCAGCGGCGATCGTCACCCGGTGGGTGCCCGGGGTGAGGGCCGGCAGCGGCACGAGGACCTCGGCGAAGGCCGTCCCCTCGACCGTCGTCGGTGGCATGCCCATGGTCGAGGAGGCGACGGTGAAGCGCACCGGGGCACCGGCGGGCAGGGCGGACCCGAAGGCCCGGACGCGGATGGACACCCGGTCGCCCGCGAGGTACTCCGGTGCGATGGTCGCGTCGGCGAAGAACGGCAGGCCGACGGGCAGCAGGACGGTCGTCGACCCGGCGAGCCGGGTCGCGGTGATGGCCGTCGCCGCGATCCGCCAGCCGGTGATGTCGTCGGGAAGCTGGAGGGACACGGTGGCCCGACCGTCGGCAGTCGTGGTCACCATCTGCGTTGGCAGCGCGTCGCGGAAGTCGGTGCGGTCGCCGCCGCCTCCTCCCGTCGTGGATCCCTTCCCGCCGCCGTCCCCGGGGCGCCAGGCCGTGTGAGAGACGACGGGTCCTCGGAGGAGGCCAACGGGCAGGTGGCGGTAGATCAGGTCAAGGGGATCGGAGAAGGCAGCGACCCCCATCGCCAGCAGCTTCTCATCGATCCCCCGGAGGAGGACCGACGCCGGGACGGGCCGGCCCGCACCATTGACGGTGCGCACCGTGACGGTCGCGGTGTCGCCCGGCGCGTACCGGTCGCGATCGGCCGTCAGGGTGACGGTGATCCGGCGGTCGGCCGTGCGGAGATTCGCCGTCGCGGTCCCGAGCACCAGGTAGTCCCGGCCCGTGAACCAGACCGCGTCGAAGCCGAGGTTCGGCTCGTCGCCCGCCCGGAAGCGGACGCTGGCTCGGGCGGCCCGCTCGACGAGCGCGTCGAAACGCGAGGGGCCGGTCACCAGGAAGAGGTACCGGTTCGCGCCGCCGACCGGCATGGCGACCTGGCGGTTGCCCTTCCAGCGCGTGATCGCGGCGGTCACCGTCTCGCCCACGGCGAACTCGTTGCGATCGCGGGTGAACCCCAGGCCGTAGGACGAGGCCTCCCGCGCGGCGGCCCGCTCCTCGACCCAGCTCCACTCCGTGATCCGGTGGCCGGCCTGGTCCACGATCACGGCCTCGACCTTCCAGGAGCGGTCGTGCGCCGCGGCCGGGACCCGCAGGCGGTAGGTGCCGTCCGCGCGCGTCGTCACGACCCGGGAGGTCGTCGTCGACGACCCGTTCTCCCAGTCGTAGCTCTCGACGACCTGCCTGGTGATCGGGTCGTACCAGCGGCCGATCACCACGCGCCGGAGGACGGTCTCCGTCACGAGCACCTCCACGCGCCGCCCGCCGACGGCGGCGCCGCGCGGGTCGAACTCCCGGGAATCGCGATCGGCGCTGCGGAGCCACCCCTCGACGGCCGCCAGATCGACGTCGTGGACGGCGCCGGAGATGGCCAGGACATCACCGTCGCGGACGGCGTCCAGGTCGACGAACTCGAAGCCGCGGAAGATGCAGATGTCCTGCGATCCCTGCACGGACGCCTCGACGGCCGTGTCGGGGGACGCCGCGACCGGCGCGCACGTGTATTGGCCACGGTCGTCGCCGAACGGATCCGGGCGCAGGGCGACCGTCGCCACGCCGGCGACGTCGGTCACGGCGCGGCCCGCGGGCTCCTCGTCGACGGATTCGACCCGGACGGCGATGGGGATCCCGGCGGCCGGCGTCCCCTCGAAGAATCGGGCTGTGACGGTCGCGGTCACCGGGCTCCCAGCGACCAGCGCACGGGGTGCCGCAGCCAGCTCGAGCTGGTACGGCGGCTTGCGAAGGTCGCCGACCTCGAACCCGACGACCTCGACCCGGCGCCCGTCGGCCAGGACCTCGAGCAGGTACCAGCCGTACGGCAGGTCGCGGAGCCGCACGGATCCGATCCAGGCCCCGGTCGCCGCCTGCCGGGCATCGGCGGCGGCGATGGGCCGGCCGACCCGCGGCGCGTCGGTGTCGCGCCAGACCTGGAGGCGGATCGACGAGGCGCGTCGGTCCTCGCTGCGCATGTGCAGGTAGCCCCAGGCCTCGACCGTGTCCGTGGGCCGGTAGAGCCAGCGGTCCGTCGAGAGCGCCGACCACCACGTGGCCAGGTCGGGATTCCTCCAGGCGCCCCACCCGTCGCGGGCGGCGAGACCGCCCGCGTCCGCGAGCTCCACGATGACGCGTCGCCCGCCGCTCGCGGACATGCGGACGAGGACCGGGCCGGTCGTCGCGACGAGCGAGGCGGGAGTCCGCGCCACCATCACCCCGCGGGCGTCCGTGCGGCCGAGGCGGGATCCGCCGACCACATCGATCGCGGCGCCCGCCACTGCGGCTCCCTCGCGGGCGTCATTGACCCAGGCGACGAAGCGATCCTCCCGCACCCCCGCCATGCCCAGGGTGTCAGTGACCTGGAGAACTGCCTGGCTCACGCGTGCCTCGCGGAGCTCGACCAGGTACCAGCCGGCCCGCCCGGCGATCGGAAGCCGGAGGCGCGCGTCCCCGGAGGCCCGCACGAAGCTGGCGCGACCCGCGAAGACGCGCGTGAGGCCGCTCGTCGAGATCGTCGGGCGGGCGCCCGCGCCGGCCCAGCTGGGCGTGCCGAGGAATCGCCCGATGGCGCGGATCGCGGCCGCCTCATCGGGCAGCCGGTAGATGCGAATGCGGACCGGCGTCGTCAGCTCGTCCTGGTACCCGTTCGGCAGGTTCCGCCACTGGCGCACCTCCAGCAGGGCGTGATCGCCGGGCAGCGAGGTCGAGAACCCCTGCTCCAGCGCGGCCTCGATCGACCCGACCTTCGCCGTCCGTCCCGTGAGGAAGCTGAAGGTGACGTCGCCGGGGAGGCCGCCGTGCCCGGACCTCGCGCCGGTCCCGGCGCGGACCGTCACCTGGTAGGCCCGGCCCTCCAGGAGGCGGCGCGCCGGGACGAAGGCGGCGGCCCGGCCGTGCATCTCCACCGTGCCGGCGACGACGGTCCCGTCGGGCAGGAGCCGGACGACGACATCGCCCCGCTCGACGGCGACGCCGTCCTGGTCGAAGGTGATCTCGATCCCGGTCGTGACCGGCACGTCGGTGCTCTCGTTCCCGGGGATGGTGCCGACCACCTGGGGCGGACCCGCGACCTGGAACGCCCAGCCGGTGAGCGGGGCCCCGGCCGCGTCCACGAGCGTGAACCGATACTGGGACCCCGCCTGCAGGGCCGCCTTTGGGCGGAGGATCGCGCTGCGCCCGTCGGTCGCGGCCTTCACGCTGTACGCCAGCGCCGGCTCCACGCGCAGACGCCCCAGGAGCGAGGTCAGCGGCACGTCGGCGGTGGCGCGGAACCGGAACCCGGACGTGGCGTCCATGGCATAGGGGCTGCCGGCCACCGCGGTCAGGGCCGCGCCGATCTCCGGCGGGGGGGCGACGGCGACCGCCGTCCAGTCGCCGCCGGCGGGCGTCGGGTTCGGCGCGGCCGAGGGCGGGGCGGTCGGGACGGCCGACGCCGGGGGGGCGCTTGGGCTGGGGTCCGGCGTCCCGGCGGAGGGCGGGGCGGCGGAGGGAGTCGCCGGCGAGCAGCCGGCGAGGAGGATGACAAGGGCGACGACCGCGAAGCGGACCGCGTTCGAGCTCGACATCGAAACCACCCTCGCATCGCCCGTGGACGGCGATGAGACGCGCCGACCGGGGCCGGTGTGTCATCGCCATGCCGCGGCCAGCCTTGCGCTCGCGGGCCCTC
>CAZVPS010000230.1:0-3742 GCA_964629105.1 uncultured Anaerolineaceae bacterium | reverse complement strand
CCGTGTTGTTCACGATCTTGAGGTAGCCCTCGCCGACGAGCTTCTTGTACTTGATCAACGCGATGTCGGGCTCGATGCCGGTGGTGTCGCAGTCGAGCATGAAAGAAATCGTGCCGGTTGGGGCAAGCAGACTGGTCTGCGCGTTGCGGTAGCCGTGCTGCTCGCCGAGGGCGTAGGTCTCGTCCCAGAGGAAACGGGCCGTCGCGCTGAGGCCGGCCGGCACGCCGTCGGTGGGGATGTGCGTCGCCGCCTCGCGGTGCTTCTCGATCACGGCCATGAACGGGGCGCGGTTCTTCTCGAACTCGATGAACGGGCCGCCGTGGTCGCGGGCGATGACGGCGCTCTGCCGATAGGCCTCGGCGGTCATGATCGAGGTGATCGCGGCGGCGTAGGCCTGCCCGTCCGGCGAGTCGTAGGCCAGGCCGCGGCTCATGAGCAGGGCGCCGAGGTTGGCATAGCCCAGGCCGAGCGGCCGGAAGCGGTGGCTGTTCTCCTCGATCTTCGGCGTCGGGTAGCTCGCGTTGTCGACGAGGATTTCCTGGGCCGTGATCGTCAGGCGGCAGCCGTAGCGGAAGTCGTCGACGTCGAGCTCGCCGTCCTCGCCGACGAATGTCATGAGGTTCAGGGACGCCAAGTTGCAGGAGGAATCATTCAGGAAGCTGTACTCAGAACAATTGTGAATAACGAGGCCATTTGCCACGAAATGGCTGGTCGCCCGCTCGGTCAGGTCGAAGACGTCCTCCTCGCCGAGCGGGGTGACGGAGGCAACCGGGTCGGTCATCTCCTCGCGATAGGTCCCGACGGTGGCATTGAGGGCGGCAAGGGCCGCCGCCTTCGGGCTTTCGGCCATGAAGCCGATGTCGCGCTCGAAAGCCCGGCGGGAGGTCCTGGTGATCCGGAGGGAATGCATCTCGCGGACGGGGTAGGACTTCATCCCACCGCGGCCGTCGGGGAGCATCGCTTCGAAGAGGCCCCCGCGGCGGTTCTCGTAGAGCTTGGCCTTGACGCCGAAGGTCAGGAGCAGGCGCTGGACCTGGACGAGCAGCTCGAGCGAGGTGGAGCCCAGCTCGACGAACGCGTTCGTGCCGCTGGAGACCACCGTCCCGTCGGCGGTGAAGAGGCCGCGCAGCACGCCCGCGAGCGACGCGCGGTCGAGGCCGTGGACGGCCGGCTTGAGCCGCTTCTCGTGGCTTCCCTCGTCCAGGACCGCGTACTGCATGAACTGCTCGATCACCGGCCGCGATGCGAAGGCCAGGCGCGAGCCGGTCGCCCCGGACGAGACGTGGACGCCGTCGTTGCGGCCGACCGAGCCGACCGCCTTGCGGAGGTGCTTCTGCTCGTTGATCTCGCCGACGACCGCCTCGAGCACGGCCGCCTCGTCGCGGTGCATCGTCAGGATGACCATCGGGCGCTCGTGGCGCTCTTCCGAAGCCCAGGTGAGGCAGCCGTCGCCGACCGCCAGGCCGATCGCCTCGGCCAGCCGGGGTGCGATGGAGCTCCGCCCGAAGCCCGGTCCCTGGAGGGGAATCAGGTCGTCCCGCGTCAGGTCGCGGACAGCAACGTCGCCGCGCTGCGTCGCGACCTTGTGGTCGGCCGTGATGCGGACGCGATAGCCGGCGCGGGTCTTCAGCTCGAAGACGGGCTTGGTGCCGGTCGGGAAGATCCGGTCGACCGGGTGCGGCAGTCCGTCCGACCCGATGACGTTGGCGCGCTCGCCGACCAGCGATTCGATCGACCGCCACCCCTCGTCGGTCGCCACCAGCGTGTCACCCGTGACGCAGGGGTTAGTTGCGTATTGGCGATCCGAGTTGGAGACGGGGTTCCAGTCGTTGATCGTGGTGTCGTACTGGATGCCCGGGTCGCCGCAGACGTGGGCGGCCTCGGCCATGCGCCGGAAGATGTCGCGGGCGCGGTGGGTGTCCATGGCCGCCCCGCCGACGACGGCGTGGGTGGTCCACTCGGCGTCCGCTTCGACCGCGCGCATGAAGTCGTCCGTCACGCGGACCGAGTGGTTGGCGTTCTGGAAGGCGACCGAGCCGTACGCCTCGCCGGTGAAGGAGGGGTCGTAGCCCTGCTCGATGAGGGCCCAGGCCTTCTGCTCCTCGAGCTTCTTGCTGTCGACGAAGTCGAGGATGTCCGGATGGCCGACGTCGAGGATGACCATCTTGGCCGCGCGCCGGGTCTTGCCGCCCGAGTTATGGGAGACGATCCCGTTCGAGACGAAGGCATGAACGCCCGGCACGGTGAAGTCGTAGGTCAGCGCCTGGCCGGAGTCGGTGACGGCGATGACCTCGTCCCAGAGGTACTCATCGTCGAGGACGCGCTCGATCGTCTCGCCCAGCACGGGCGAGAGGCGCCCGACCTGGTCGACGAGGCCGGGGATCGCCCGGGTCCGCGCGTACGAGACGTTGTCGCTCGACCGGTTAAAGATCCCGAAGCCTGTCTGCACCGCCGCGCCGCCCGCTGCCGCCCGGGCCCAGCCGTTGGGGCCCGCGAGGAGCGATCGAAGGGCGGGCACCAGCCCCGGGATGACGTCGAGGTTGGGATTCCGGTCCGCCGGCACGGCGGCGAGTGCCGCTGCGGCGTCGCGTTTTCGGGGCGTGACGAGGTAGGGCCGGAGAAGGCGCGCGAGACGCGCAGCCTCGGCGCCGAGGAACGCCAGGCGGGCGTAGCCGTTGATCGTGGAACGGCGTCCCACCACTCCCAGGTTGAGCGCGATCAGCTGGATCTCCTCGGCGAGCCGCGCGGACGCGGTCGCGATCTCGATCCGGTCGGCGCCCAGGTGCGCGTCGCCCTCGGCGTACGCCGCCAGGAACTCGAGGACAAGGGACCGTGGAGATCGACGGATCGCGAGAGGGATGCCCTTGGCCGCGGATCGCCCGGCCGGCAGGCCGCAGGACTCGAGGAACTGGAGGGCGCCCCGCCAGCTGAGGTCGAGGGACTCGGTCCGGACGCCCGTGACGGGGTGGACCCGGCCGCGGACCTGGCCGCGCGGATCGATACCGAAGGCGGCCTCGACGCAGTGGCAGTAGTCCGCCATGACCTCCGGATCAGCGGAGCTGAAGCGGAACCGCTCCTGCTCGATGGACCCTTCGGCCACCAGGTAGCCGAGCAGGCGGGCGAGCTCGGGGGTCATCTCGACCGGGTAGCGCAACGGGCGCCGCTCGACGACGAGATCCGGCGCGAACAGGTCGAGCGCGGGCGCCCGCGATGGCCACAGCTCGCGTCGGCGCTCGACGGCGACGCGGTCGCCGGGCCGCAGGTCGGCCAGCCGGGTCCAGCGGAGCTCGAACGGTGAGGCCAGGGTGAGGACCGGGTGCTCGTGCGTGCCGGTCAGCTCGAGGCCGGTCCGGAGCGTCACCGTGCGGACGTCGGCACGCGGGCTCCGGTAGACGTGCGAGATGCGTGTCGGGCCGGCCGGCGTGTTGAGGGTGAGGGAGTCGTCCTCGACGAAGCCGACCGGGCCGTCGGCCTCGATCGCCTCGTCGATGCGCAGGAGTCCGCCACCGGTCGTGACGTAGGTGTCGGCCGTCAAGCACTTCACGACGCCCGCAAAGGCGTCGTAGCCCTTCATGAAGCTGACCGGGCCGCTGGCGGTGCCGCCGCCGGCCATCTTCTCGCGGCTGGAGCGGATGGTGGACAGGTTGCTCCCCGCGCCGGAGCCGTACTTGAAGAGCATCGCCTCCGTCTTGGCCAGATCCATGATGCTGGTCATCGAATCCTGGACCGAGTTGATGAAGCA
>CAZVPS010000229.1:0-3761 GCA_964629105.1 uncultured Anaerolineaceae bacterium | reverse complement strand
CCCGCCCGGCGGGCCGCCGTGGCCGGCCGCTGGATCGTGCTGGTGGACGACGTGGTGACGACCGGGGCAACCCTGGTCGCCTGTGCCGAGGCGCTCCTGGACGCGGGGGCGAGGGCGGTCTCGGCCGTGACCGTGGCCCGGGAGGCGTGACGCCCGGCGGGCCGGGGGGCTGATCGCCGTACCTGCAGGCGCCGTGCCACGAGCGCCAACCGTGCGGAGGCGCGGCGCCCGGCGCAGCAGTCGGCTCTGCGGCGGGCAGAGGCGACGGCATGCGACCGTGCGGCGTGGGTCATCACCGGTTTGGGCGCCTCAGGGTGACTGACGTCCTACCACTGTTCTGCCACGTCCGGCGCCACGGCACGGCCGAGGCGCCCACGTGGGAACGGATGGTCGTTGGCGCTCATGGGACGGCGCTCGCTCGCCCTCCAGTTGGGAGCGGCCGACCGGGGCCACCCTGGTCGCCTGTGCCGAGGCCCTGCTGGACGCGGGGGCGGCGGCGGTCTCGGCCGTGACGGTCGCCCGGGAGGCGTGACCGTCGCCCGCGAGGCGTGACGGGCGTCGGGCTGGGGCCCCCATAATCGGACCCCGTGACGGTCGAAACCGCGCCGATGCCGACCTATACTCGACAGGTCGGGCTGCCGTCGGACGCAACGTCCCGCGGACCGGCCGGCCCGCACGCACCCTGGAGGTCAGCCGTGAGGACGATCGTCAAGGGCAAGAACATGGACGTCCCGGAGGCCGTGCAGCTCTACGCCGAGCGGAAGACGCGACGCCTGGAACGCCTCCTCGACGACCGGACCGACGCGATCATCGAGCTCTCCGTGGAGCATCACCGGAGCGCCGACGACTCGCGGATCGCGGACGTCACGCTCGTCATCAACGGCCAGACGCTTCGCGGGCGGGCGGACGCATCGACGTGGGAGGCCGCGATCGACGACGTCGTCGACAAGATGGAGCGGCAGGCGGTCGACCATCGGGAGAAGCCCCGGGTCCGGGCGCGGGCGCCCGAGGAGAAGGAGATCCTGTCCCGGATCGCCGACGGCACAGCCGACGCGGGCCGCGAGCGACGGGTGGTGAAGACCAAGCGGTTCGCCCTCGAGCCGATGTTCGAGGAGGACGCGATCGCCGAGATGGAGGCGCTGGGCCACGCGTTCTTCCTCTTCGTCAACGCCGAGAACGAGCGGCTGAACCTCCTCTACCGTCGCCGGGATGGCGACTTCGGGCTCATCGAGCCGATCATCGCCGGGACGTACACGCCCGGCCGGGGCGCGAAGCCCGCCGCGAAGCCCTGACCCGGCGTCCGTGCCGCGACCCGCCCTTCCCGACGGCCGGCCGCTGGGGGCGCACCTCCCCCTCGGCGCCGGGATGGTCCGGGCCGTCGAGCGTGCCCACGCGATCGGCGCCGACGCGCTCCAGGTCTTCATCGGCAACCCGACCGCCTGGAAGCGGCGGGCGGAGCCGCCGGCCGAGCTCCCGGCCTTTCGCGAGCGGCTGGCGGCGCTCGGGATCGGCCCGATCGCCGTGCACGCTTCCTACCTCGTCAATCTGGCGGGACCGGCGGAGGACCTCTTCGAGCGCTCGGTCGCCCTGCTCGCCCACGAGCTGGCGGTCGCGCCCGACTACGGCGCCCGGTTCGTCAACATCCACATCGGGAGCCACAAGGGCGCCGGGGTCCAGGCCGGGGTCGCCCGGGTCGCCGACGGCGTCGCGCGCGTCCTGGCGGGCGTCCCCGGCGGCGGGGAGACTCCGGTCGGGTCGCAGGAGGCGCCGCTTCTCGTGCTGGAGAACTCAGCGGGGAGCGGGGACGGAATCGGCGTGAGCCTCGAGGAGCTCGAGGCGATCTTCGAGGCCGTCGCCGTCCGGGGGGTGCCCGCGGACCGCCTGGGCCTGTGCCTCGACACGGCGCACCTGTGGGGCGCCGGACACGACATGGCGACCGCGGAGGGCGTGGACGCGCTGGTCGAGGCGCTGGCCGCCCGGATCGGGCTCGAGCGCCTCGTGATGATCCACCTGAACGACTCGAAGGCGACGCGCGGCTCGCGGCTCGATCGGCACGAGCACCTGGGCGCCGGCGCGATGGGCGGGGGCGCCGGCCTCGCCCGCCTCCTGGCCCACCCGGCGCTGGCCCACGTTGCCTACTTCCTGGAGACGCCGGGGATGGACCAGGGGTACGACGCGGTGAACGTGGCGCGCGCGCGAAGCCTGGCCGCGGGGCTGCCGCTGGACTCGCTCCCCCCGGAGGCCTTCGAGCTGCGCGGGGCACGTTCGCGGAAGCCCGCGGCGTGACGGAAGCCGGCGGCGTGACGGAAGCCGGCGGCGTGGACGGTCGGAGCGCGGCCTCCGCCGCGCAGCGCCCGGCGTCCCGCTGGGCGTCCGCCGCCCGCCTCGAGGGCCGTGGCGCGGACCTCGTCGTCCTCGTTGGGCTCCTCGCCCTTACCGCATTCCTTCGCCTGCCCGATCTCGCGACGCGCGGCACGTTCGACGGCGACCAGGGCACGGACGCGCTCGTGGTCCGTACGATGCTGCGCGAGGGCGTGCTGCCGCTCCTGGGTCCCCGGACCTCGATCGGGGAGTTCCACCATGGAGCGCTCTACTACTACCTGCTGGCGCCCTCCGGCATCGCGTCGGGCGGCGATGATCCGCTCGCGCTCACGGCGCTGATCGCGGTGCTCGGGATCGCGGCCGTTGGCGTGACCTGGTGGCTCGCGCGATCGATCGGCGGGCCGGGCGCGGGCCTGGTTGCCGGCCTCCTGCTCGCCGTCTCGGCGACCGCCGTCGACGGCTCGACGTTCATCTGGAACCCGAACCCGATCCCGTTCTTCTCGGCCGTCGCGCTGGCGGCCTCGTGGCGGGCCGCGGGCGGCGGCGGCGCCCGGTGGTGGCTGCTCGGCGGCGCCGCCCAGGCGGTGGTGCAGCAGCTCCACGTGCTGGGCGTGCTCGGGCTGGTGCCGATCGGCGCGCTCTGGCTCGCGAGCATCCATCGCTCGCCGGGCGGGCGACGGCGCCTGCTCGCGGTGGGGCTGGGCATGGGCGGGATCATCGCCCTGGGGTACGTGCCGCTGCTGGTCCACGAGCTGGGGAACGACTTCTCGGAGACGCGGGGAGTGCTGGCCTGGCTCGCCGGCGCCGGCAGCGACGAGGGCGGGGCGAGCCTGGTGTCCCGGCTGGCGTTCGTCCCACTGCGGGT
The DNA here is from genome assembly GCA_964629105.1 of uncultured Anaerolineaceae bacterium. GTDB lineage: Bacteria > Chloroflexota > Limnocylindria > Limnocylindrales > CSP1-4 > CTSoil-043. The sequence continues at coordinate 574 of CAZVPS010000229.1, read as the reverse complement.
GATCTCGTGGCCCCTCACTGGGCCGATCGTGGAGGCCCTCGGCCCCGCCGTCCTCGCCGTCGCGGCGTGGTCGGCGGCGGTCGCGGTGGCCGTCGTGCGTGCTCGGGGTGACGAGCGGCGCGCGCTGGCCTGGCTCGGCGGCTCTGTGGCGGTCGCGACGGTCGCCCTGACCCTGGCCGTGCGCTCGCTGGCCGTGGTGACACCGCTCCCCGCAGACCACTACCACGCCTTCCTGTGGCCGGCGATCACCGTCTCGGCCGGCGTCGCCGCGGCCGTCCTCTGGCGGCGGCGCCCCGCAGGTCCCCGCGCCGTCGCGGCGGCAACGAGGGTCGTCGTGAGTCTCGGGATCGGCGCGCTGGTGGCCTGGAACCTCGGCACGCAGCCACCGGCGGTCTCGCCGGACGGCGGCTGGCCGGCGGCCGCGGGCGCGGCCGGCGCCGTCGTCGCGGCGACGGGAGGTCAGCCGACCGGTGGCGTGGGCGTTCCCCCCGACAACGCCACGTTTGCGTTGGTCTGCCCGCGGACGGTGGAGGGCCCCCCGCCCGTGCACGCGGCCGAAGCGCAGCGCCTGCCG
>CAZVPS010000228.1:0-3775 GCA_964629105.1 uncultured Anaerolineaceae bacterium | reverse complement strand
CCGCGGGCCCCTGTCCGGGCCCGCGCCACGGCGGCGCGCCGGTCGGGCGCACGGGGCGCACGGGGCGCGCGGGCCGGTCCTGCGGCAGGAACGCGGGCGCGATCTCCGCCTCGGCCTCATCGCCCGCCTCGCGCGCGTCGAGCAGGGCGATGGCAGCCAACGCGATCTCCACCGCGTCGTACTCGTCGGCGAGGGCCTCCACGACTGCCCGATAGCGGTCGAGGTCAACTGCACGTGCGCCCGCGCCGTCGCCCGCCTCGGCGTCCCGGCCGTCGCCCGCGCCCTCACCCTCGTCCCCGGCCCCGGCCAGGCGCTCGCGCAGGCTCGCCCGCAGGAGCTCGAGTCGCCGCTCGCGCAGGTCGGCCATCGAGGGCACCGTTGCCCGCTCGAGCCGAGTCTTCGTCGACGCCTCGATATTCAGGAGGAGGCGGTGCTCGCGCGGCTCGACCAGGGTGACTGCCGTCCCCTCGCGGCCCGCCCGGCCAGTCCGCCCGATCCGGTGGACGTAGGCGTCCGGTGACGACGGGACATCGAAGTTCACCACGTGCGAGATGTGCTCGATGTCGAGACCGCGGGCCGCCACGTCCGTGGCGACGAGCACGTCGAGGGCCCCGTCGCGGAAGCGCCCCATGACCCGGTCGCGCTGCTCCTGCGAGAGGCCGCCGTGGAGGGCGGCTGCGTCGTGCCCGCGCCCGCTCAGTGCCTCGGCCAGGTCGTCTACCTCGCCCCGCGTGCTGGCGAAGACGAGCGCCGCGGCAGGATCCTCCACGTCGAGGATCCGGCCCAGCGCCGCGAGCTTGTCGGCCCGGCGCACGACGTACACCAGCTGGCGGACCAGCGCCGGCGCCTCGTCGGACGGTCGGTCGGGACGCACGGAGACGCGGACCGGCTCCCGGAGGTGGCGCGCCGCCACCCGGGCGATCGTGGGCGAGATCGTGGCCGAGAAGAGGGCCGTCTGGCGGACGGCCGGGGTGGCCGAGAGGATCGTGTCCAGGTCCTCGGCGAAGCCCATGTCGAGCATCTCGTCCGCCTCGTCGAGGATGACGGCCTGCACGGCATCGAGGCGGAGGCTGCCGCGGGTCAGGTGGTCGACCGCCCGGCCGGGGGTGGCGACGACGACGTCGAGCCCCCGCCGCAGGCCCCGCAGCTGCTGGCCGATCGGCTGCCCGCCGTAGACGGGGAGGACCCGGGCGCCGAGGACGCGGCCGTAGCGGTGGACCGCCTCTGCCACCTGCATCGCCAGCTCGCGCGTCGGCACCAGGACGAGGGCGAGGGCCGTCCCTGCCTCGGCCCGACCCAGGCCGTCGGCGGCAAGCCGCTGGAGGATCGGCAGGGCGAAGGCGGCCGTCTTGCCGGTCCCCGTCGGCGCCTCGGCCAGCAGGTCGCGGCCGGCGAGGAGGGGCGGGATCGCGGCCTCCTGCACCGGCGTCGGCTCCTCGTAGCCGAGTCCGGCGAGGGTCTCGAGAAGCGCCGGCGCCAGCCCGAGGGCGGCGAAGGTAGTGGGATCGGCGTCCGTCATGGAGTGCAGCGTACTCCGCGTCGCGCCGGGTGCCGCGCCCGGCGTCGCGGCACCCGGTCCCGTGGGCCGCTTCCCGCACCAAGCAGCACGGGGCGCCCGGTCCGGGCCAGGGTCGGCGCCGGAGCCAGCGCCGACCCAGTCCAGGTTTCAGCAGCCGCCCTGCTGGGATTCGGCCGCCGCGTGCTCAGCGATCCCGCCGGACTGGCAGTTCGCGACGAAGTCCGTGCCTGGACCCGCGATTCTCAGCATCAGAGCCGCTGGAACGGCCGCCAGGACGAGCACCTTCGCCCCCCGCCGACCGCGACGCCCGGCGTCGGTGGATCAGGAGTGCCCCGGCGACTGCGGCGATGGTGCCGCCGAGCGTCCCGAGGGCGAGATCGCCGAGGGTGTCCTCGTACGCGGTCGCCGCCTCCGGGGAGTTCGGGGTGAAGGTGACGTACTCCATGATCTCCCAGGCGATCGCGGCCACGGCGGCGAACCCGATCCCGAGTGCCGCCCGGTTCCAGCGGGCGAGGCGGAGCGGAGCGGAGAGCGCCATGACCCCGCCCGTGAGGAGGATCCAGTTGCCGAAATGGTTGAGGTCGTCCCACCACTCGATGCTGTCGTAGAGGTCGAGGGCGTTGCCCGCGGTATCGATGAGGAACGGGAGCGTGATGAGGAGGTCGGCGCCGCGCCGGGAGCGGCATTGAAGCTCCCCGGTGAGGATGAGACTCATGCGGCGAGGAGCTCGGCGAGCAGATCCGCCCCAGCCGTGAGCGGCGGGTCGGCGGGTCGGCGGGTCGGCGGGTCGGCGGGTCGGCGGGTCGGCGGGTCGGCATGCGTTCAACGCAACACCGCGCAGCACCGGCGGGCCGGTTGGTGCCCGCCTGCACGTTCTCGCAGGTCAGACGCAAGGAAGCTGCCGTCTGGGGGCGCCGGTCCTGGTCCCCTCAACGGCCCGCGCAGGAAAGCCGCCGTCCGACGCACGGGTCCTGCCGTCGGGACCCCTGGCCGGTCCACGGGGGCTCACCCGGGTGCGCGATCATGCGTCCGACGCAAGAGGGTCGCCGCGGTCGTGGGTGGCGGGCAGCGGCGCGGGCGGGGGCGGTCGCCCGATCCCCAGGACCCTCATCGTCGGGTGGTCGCCGCTCAGTCCACCTGCCGTTCGGTGCCGCCGGGCACCGAACGAGACGAACGCCGCCCCGTCGCGGTACCACCGGCGTGCGCCACCGCCGTCCGCCGAGCCTATCGTCGAATGCGTGGCGCATCCGCCGGGGGACTGCGCCGGCGTGGAGTGGATGGTGGATCTCGGGACCCAGTTCTGCGAGCGCTGCGGGCGGGACCGGGACACGGTCACGTCGGCGCGAGGGGAATACCGCGACTGCCCCCGATGCGGCGCCGCGTGCTGCGCGGACTGCTGGAACCTCGTCGACAGCGCCTGCCTGAAGTGCGTCCCCTTCCACTTGACCGATCCGCCGGCGGCCCGACGGATCGTCGTCGCGCCCGCCGGCGTCGGGGGCGCCGGCGTCGGCGGCGCGGAGCCCTCGGGCGACCCGTACCGGGACCTGCGCGCGGAGCCACCCGCGAACCGACCCGCCGTCGAACGGCGCCCGGCGTGGCAGCAGCCGGCGCGGCGGCCGGCGGCACAGCAGGACTCGGCGTTTCCGGAGCCGTCGAGGCGCCCGAAGCTCCATTCGCCTGCCGGTCAGCCGCTCACGGCTCAGCCGTCGACGACGCCAACACGGGCCGCCAGATCCCGACCGCGACGCCGAGCCGGGCGGATCGGGATCGCGGCAACCACCGCGTGGGTCGTCGTGGCGGCGCTGGCGGTGGTGGCGTTCGGTGCAACACCCGGTCGGGCGCCGGCTACGGTCGAAGCACCGCCGGTGGAGGCTCCCTCGCCGAACGAAGTCCCGACGATGAGCGCGGCTCCGAACCCGCCGGTCATGGCCTCCCCTGGCGGGACGATCGCGCCCGAGGTCGGCGAGCTCAAGCCGGGCACGGACTCGAGAGCGGTCGATCGCCCTCGCGCGCCGGGGTCCGCCGGCGGCGGTACCAGGAGCGTCTCGACGCCGGCGCCCGCGGTGAGCCCGTCGCGCGGAGCCACGCCGGCACCTCCTGCGACGCCGGCTCCCGACCCGACCGGGTTCCCGGCGCCGTCGGCGGCCCCACCCGAGGCTCCGACGCCCCGCCCGACGCCCGATCGAACGCCCGATCCCACGCCGGCGCCCACACCGGACCCGACTCCGGCGCCCACACCGGACCCGACTCCGGCGC
>CAZVPS010000227.1:0-3789 GCA_964629105.1 uncultured Anaerolineaceae bacterium | reverse complement strand
CGCTGGGAGCGGCGGTCGCGGCCGGCGTCGACGGGAGCGGCGCGGGCTTGGAGGTCGCGTAGGTCCAGCCGGGAGCGGCGGCGGGAGCGCAGGCGGCCACGGTCGCGGCGACCAGGCCCGTGCCGGCGAGCGCGGCGCCGCGCAGGAAGCCGCGGCGCGTCAGGGAGGCGTCGAGCCCCGTGAGCTCGGTTGCCTCGGGGTCCTGCTGGGACGGCGAAGGGGTGCCCTGGGGCGTCGTCGATTCCATGGCTGGGATGGTACGGCCTCTTCCGCAAGCCTGACGTGACATTCGGCCTGTTGCAGGGGTGCCGACGGGCCGGATGTACGCACGTGCGCATGGGGCTGCGACGGCTCCGCCGCCGGTGCGCGCGCACGGCGCCCCTGCTACGCTCGATCCGATGACCGTCGCGTCCCGCCCGCAGGCCGATCTCGCGGGGTTGATCGCCGCCCTCGCGGCTCTCGAGGAGTGGGCCGCGGAACCCACGCGCCCCCGGCGGCTTCTCGTCGACGGCCTCGAGGCGCTGGCGGTCGCCTGCGGCGCGGCCGGCGTCCACCTGGAGGCGACGGTTGAGCCGCCGGCGTCGATCGCGGCCGGGTGGGGGACCCTGACCCGGCGTCCCGGCCGGACCGGGCGCGGCTCGGTCGTCGCCGCGCCGCTCCACGGCGCGGCGGGCGGGACGAGCTCCGATCGGGCCCGGGATGTCGTGGGGACCCTCTGGCTCGATGGCCCGGAACGGCACGTGCAGGATGCGGTGCGCCTGGTGGAGCTGGCCGTCGAGCGGGCCCGCGACCGCGGGGAGGCCGCTCGCGCCGAGCGCCGGCTCGCGGCGCTCGACGAGGCGATCCGGGCCATGGCCGGCGTCCTGGCCGTGGACCGCGTACTCCAGGTGATCGTCGACCGGGTCCGGGTCCTGACCGGCGCCCGGTACGCCGCGCTTGGCGTCCAGGACCAGGCCGGCGCCATCGAGCAGTTCATCACGAGCGGGATCAACCGCCCGGATCGCGCCCGGATCGGCGCGCCGCCGCGCGGCCACGGGATCCTGGGGGTGATCATCCGGGAGAACCGGGCGATGCGGCTCGACGACCTGATGACCGATCCGCGCCGCGTGGGCTTCCCGCCGAACCATCCCGACATGCACTCGTTCCTGGGCGTCCCGGTCGTCGTCCGCGGGCGGACCATCGGGAACCTCTACCTCACGGAGAAGGAGGGCGGGTTCACCGACGAGGACCAGCGGGAGATCGAGACGTTCGCGCGCCACGTCGGGATCGCCATGGAGAACGCCCGGCTCCACGAACAGGTGCAGCGGCTGGCGATCGTCGAGGAGCGCGAGCGGATTGGCAAGGACCTCCACGACGGCGTGATCCAGGCGATCTACGCCGTGGGCCTCTCCCTCGACGACGTGCCCGACATGATGGACGGCGAGCCGGACGAGGCCCGGCGCCGGGTGGAGCGCGCCATCGACAGCCTGGACCAGACCATCCGCGACATCCGCAACTTCATCTTCGGCCTGCGGCCCGCGCTCCTCGACGGCGTCGACGTGGTGGAGGGCCTCGCGGCCCTTGCCGACGAGTTCCGGGTCAACACGATGATCGACGTGGAGCTGCGCGCCGGGCCCACCGTGACGACCCCCGTCATCGGGCCGGACCGGACGGTCGAGCTGCTCGCGATCGCGCGGGAGGCGCTCAGCAACATCGCCCGCCACGCCCGGGCCACGCGCGCCGAGATCACCGTGGATCCGGATCCCGAGATCGCCGGCGTCGAGATCGTCGTCGCCGACAACGGCACCGGGTTCGACCCGGCCGCGCCGCGCGGCATCGGACACCAGGGGCTCCGGAACATGCGCACGCGCGCGATCTCCATCGGCGCCACGCTCCTGGTCGACAGCCATCCGGGGGCCGGGACGCGTATCATCGTGCGGGCGCCCGGCGCCCGGACCGCGGACGAGGACGAGCTCGCCGGCGGCCCGCCGGACGCCTGAACAGCGCGACGCAGATTGGCCGGGGGACTGCGCGCGGTCACGGAGGTAGAAAGCACGACATGTCGGAGCAGCCCGAGACGCGTCCCCTCCGCCTGCTCGTCGTCGACGATCACGAAGTCGTTCGCCAGGGCCTGGTCTCGCTCCTCGAGCGGCGGGAGCGCTTCCAGGTGGTCGCCGAGGCCGCCACCGTCGAGGAGGCGATCGACGGAGCCCGCCGCCACCAGCCGGATATCGTGGTGATGGACGTCCGCCTGCCGGACGGCTCCGGGATCGAGGCCTGCCGGGAGATCCGCTCCGAGCTCCCGGGAACCCGGGTCATCATGCTCACGAGCTACCCGGACGAGGAAGCCGTCCTCTCGGCGATCATCGCCGGGGCGTCGGGCTACCTCCTGAAGCAGATCCGCTCGCGGGACCTCATCGCTGCCCTCGAGGCCGTCGGCCGCGGGGAGTCGCTCCTGGACCCGGCCGTCACGGAGAAGGTGCTGGAGCGCGTCCGGCGGATCGCGTCCGGGACCTACACGGACGAGCTGGCCCAGCTGACCGCCCAGGAGCAGAAGATCCTCCAGCTCGTCGCCGAGGGGAAGACGAACAAGGAGATCGCCCAGGAGGTCTTCCTCTCCGACAAGACGGTCAAGAACTACGTCAGCTCCATCCTCTCGAAGCTGAACCTCCAGCGCCGCGCCCAGGCCGCGGCCTTCGTCGCCAAGCACCGGCTGCCCGGCTCCGGGACGTAGGCCGCGGCGGCGGCCCGCCCGCCGTTCGGCCTCAGCGTCTCCGGAACAGGCCCCGCGGCTCCTCGGGTCGCGCCGCCCCACCGCGCCGCCCCACCCGGCGCAGGATCGCGTCGATCTCGGCGCGGTAGGGCCGCCCGATCGGCATCCGGTCGAGCCACTCGACGTACTCCACGTCCCGCCGCGCCACCTCGCCGAGCGACCATCCCGCGTACCGCCCGAACGTCAGCACGCTGCCGGATGGATTCCCCGGCGGCGGGTCGGCGCCGCGCTGGGACGAGGTCGCCGGGCCGCCGTCCGCGGGAGGGACGGCGGGTCGGGGAGGGGTGCCCACGCCATCGGCCGCGCCCGGCCCACCGCCGGCAACGGTGGGTGTCGCCCGCTGGCTCCGGTCGTGGGCCGCCCGGGACGCCGGGTCGACGAGGAGGTCGCGCGCCGCGTTGAGCTCGGCCATCAGGCGGGCCGCGTCGGGGCTGTGCGCCACGTCGGGGTGGTAGCGCTGGGCGAGCTTCCGGTAGGCGACCTGGATGATCTCCACGTCCGCCTCCGGGTCCACCTGGAGCAGCTTGTAGGGGTCCGGGCGCGCCATCACCGTCATCGTCCACGGCGGCCGCCTCCTGCGTCAAGATGAGCGTTCCCGGGGCCGGGCGGACGCGGCAGCGGGCCGGCAGGTCGCTTCGGTGCCGAACGGCGGCCGCGAGGGGTCCGGACGGCCGGTCCGTGCCGCCGCGGGCGTTCCTAGACTGCGGGCATGAAGATCGTCAGCGCCGAAGAGGCGGTCGCCGACATCCGGTCCGGCGATCAGGTCTACGTCCAGTGCGCCGCGGCCACGCCCTCCGCGCTCCTCGACGCTCTCGTCGCCCGCGCCCCGGAGCTCCACAACGTGAGCATCGTGCATCTCCACACCGAGGGCCCGGGCCCGCACCTGGCGCCGGAGATGGCACCCCACTTCCGCCATCTCGCGCTCTTCATCGGGCCCAACGCCCGCAAGGCGGTCAACGAGGGGCGGGCGGAATTCATCCCCGTCTTCCTCTCGGACGTGCCGAGCCTCTTTTCCGGCGGGTTGCTCCCCCTCGACG
>CAZVPS010000226.1:0-3798 GCA_964629105.1 uncultured Anaerolineaceae bacterium | reverse complement strand
GCCCGCCTCAACGCCAAGCTCGTCGAGGCGGGCCATCCAGGGCTGCGGAACGTGCGGTCCCGGGGCTACGCCATCCGCGTGGAGGGCGCGGCCCCGGAAGGGTGACGCGGGGGCGCCCGCGACTCAGAGGCTATGAGCCTTCGCCCGCGGCGGGCGCCCACGGACGGAAGATCGGCTCGACGTGTCATCACGGTGATCTCCTCAGCGTCTGAACGGGGCCGGGGTGGCCTCCCGGGCTGGCAATGGGTCGCGGTGGGCGGTTGGCACGCCGGTCCGGCGGTTGGCTGCCCGGCCGGGGCCGGCCGGTCGCCCGGCTCATCCGGCCGCTCCCGCCCGGAGGGCGACCGTCCGGGCGAGGTTGTGGGCGAGGGCGAACCAGAGGAGGACCGTGTGGACCTTCTCGAGGCCTCGGACCCTGAACTGGTGGAGCCCTCGGTTCCGGGCAAGCGCGTTGACCCACTCGGCCGTGGCCGCCCGGGTGACCCGCGAGCGAGGGTTTGGCCTCGGCGGGGCGATCATCAACGGCCGGACCGAGCCGCAGGGCGCTCTGGCCAGCGGCATCTGCTCCAACTCGACGACCATCTTCAACGCGGCACTGCGGGCCGGGCTGCAGATGGGCGAGCGCAGGAACCACTTCAACTACATCAACCGCTACCCGCTCGGCCTCGACGCCACGGTGTTCATCTCCGGGTCCGGGTCCACCCAGACGATGACCTTCACGAACGACACGCCCTGCCCGATCCTCATCCGCGGCCCAGGCTGGCGGGGGGCTCGAAGGGCTACGTGAGGTACGAGCTCTTCAGCGTGCCGACAGGCCGGACGGTCGAGTTCTCGGACCCGATTGTGAAGAGCGTCCGCAAGGCCACCACGGTCACTCTCGAGAGCGATGAGCTGCGGCCCGGCGCCCGCGGGCAGCCGAGTACCCCGTCGACGGGAAGGACGTCTGGGTAACCAAGGGAGTCCTCCGACCCTCAACTCGAACAAACGCGGCCTCCGGAACAACCGTCGCGATCTTCGTGATGTCCTCCGAATGTCGCAGACGAACGCACCGCAGCGGAGTCGGCGAAGTGCATCCGAGCGGATACCGAGCTTGTATCCCGCCGGATGTAGTCGCGCCCGTCGGTCGGGACGTAGGGTGGTTCCAGGCGCATCAAGGATCTCCGCTTCTTTCGACCTCGCTGCAAAGCTGGCGTCTGAAGCAATCAAAGGAGGACGAAGAGGCAATCGTGGCCATGATCACCCGCGGCGCCGTTTGATCTTGATGGTGACGGTACGCACCACTCTTGAAGTCCTGTTGCCAACTGGCACTTCGGGGTGGGGTTCCCTTGCCATATGCTGCACGGCCCGCGGTCAAGCGTGGAACGAGAATGAAGTCAATGGCCTATTTACTACGCATATAGCGCGAACACATTCGCACCGACGATAGAGTCCAGAACTTTGTCTCCCACCGGGAAACAAGATGACAGATGAGCCCGAGCGCCCCGAGGACCGCGCCCGCGTCGTAGGCGATCAGGCCGAGCCGAGCTTCGTGGTCGACCTTGACGGTCGGGTCGTTGCGCTCGATGACCTGGCCGGAGAACTCCTCGGCGTAGGTCCGTCGGTAGCAATCGGGAGCCAACGCTTCGCGCCACGGCGCACGGGCAGCATGAACGTGACGACGAGGGCGAGGACGCCAGGCGGCTCACCGCGGAGGACCCGACCTCGGGCCTACCTAACGCAACGCGAGTGGCAGGTACTCCGTCTCCTGGCCGACGGCCTCACGACGCGCCGGGTCGCGGAGTGCCTCGGGATCGCCTACTCGACCGCCCGGAACCATGCGCAGCACATACTCGAAAAGCTCGGAGCGCCGAACCGGGTCGCGGCTCTGACGCGGGTCGTCGACGTGCCGGGGTTCACGACGATGGATGAGTGGCTGGCTGAGCAGAGTACCCGGGACGGAGACTCGTCGGATCCCGTCGCCGATGCCGCGTCGTCGGTGAGTCTCGTCGACGCGGGACCCGTCGCCAGAGCTACACAATCGCGGTCCCTGAGCTCGACACCGAGATAGCCTTCGAAGTCCGGCTCCTGCTCGACCGGCAGATGAGACCAATTCTGTGGTCGTAGGTCCTCATCTTCGCCACGATCGTTGTGGCCGACTACGCCATCGAGCTCAACGAAACCTGCTACCGGGCCGATGAGGCGCCGCCTGGCCCTGCTGCGGACGCCGCGCACACCTGGCTTGACCAGGACCTGCCAGTTCTTTCTTTGTTACCCGCCTTGTCCTCGGGCGTCGAGGAGCTCGCGCACCTTGCGAGCCAGCTCGTCGGCACCGAACGGCTTTGCGAGATACGCCATGCTCGGTTCCAGGGCGCCGCGGCGCACGAGAGTGTTGTGCCCGTAACCCGAGGCGAAAAGCGTCCGCAGTCCGGGTCGCTGCGCCACCAAGCGGTCAGCCAGCTCGCGCCCGCTCATGCCCGGCATAACGAGATCCGTGATGAGCAGGTCCGGTTCTTCCGGCCCGCCAGCTAGATCGACTGCGGCACGGCCGTCGGACGCCTCGAGGATGCGGTATCCGTGTCGCCGCAACATGGCCGTCAGGACGCCGCGGACCGCCGCGTCGTCCTCGACCACGAGGATCGTTTCCGTGCCGCCCTGCGTGGTGGCGGTCGCGGCCACGGCCGTGAGCGGCTCGGCGGGGCCGGCCACGCGGGGAAGGTAGATCTTGAAGGTCGAACCCTGGCCCGGTTCCGAGTAGGCCCAGATCGAGCCGCCGCTCTGCTTGACGATGCCGTAGACGGTGGCAAGCCCAAGCCCCGTGCCCTCGGCGGCCGGCTTCGTGGTGAAGAAGGGCTCGAAGAGGTGGCGCCGGGTCTCGGCGTCCATGCCCACCCCCGTGTCGCTCACCGCGAGCAAGACGTACGACCCTGGCTTGACCATCGCGTGCATCTGTGCGAACGCGGCGTCGAGCTCCACGTTGGCAGTCTCGATGGTGAGCCGCCCGCCCTGGGGCATCGCGTCGCGGGCATTGACGGCGAGGTTCATCATCACCTGCTCCAGCTGGCCGGGATCGGCCTGCACCACCCCGAGATCCGGCGCGAGCGCCGTTTCGAGCGCGACGTCTTCGCCGATCAAGCGGCGCAGCATCGGTCCGATAGCCGTCACCACCTCGTTGAGATCAAGGGCGCGCGGCTGGAGTACCTGCTGGCGGCTGAAGGCGAGGAGCTGGCGGGTGAGCTCGGCGGCCCGCCCCGCGGCGCGCAGGATCTCGTCCAGGTCGCCGCGGTGCGGATCGTCCGCCTCCAGGTCGCCCTGTATGAGCTGCACGTAGCCGCTGATCACCAGCAGCAGGTTGTTGAAGTCGTGGGCCATTCCGCCGGCAAGGCGGCCGACGCTCTCCAGCCTCTGCGCCTGTAGCAGCTGCGCCTCGAGTTGCCTCCGTTCCGTAACGTCACGCAGCACCGCTACGTGTCGGCCCGGCAGGAAGTTGGCAGTCGCGCTGTATTCCACGTCGCGACGAGCACCGTCGAGTTGCACGACGGCGAACTCGCCGCGTCCCTTCCCTTCGCGGATCAACGACGGCCAGGACTCAGCGAGCCGCGAGGCTTCCTCCGACGGCAGGGAGTCGTCGATGGCGCGACCGCGCAGCTCGTCAATAGGGAGCCCGAGCAGCACCGAAGCTGCCGGATTGACGTCGACGAAGCGCCGCTCGTCGTCGATCACCACGATCGCGTCCGACGCGTTGTCCACCAGGAGCGCCAACGTGCGGCTCTGCGCCGCGGAAAGGCGCACGATCACCGTCCTCCTTTGGTCGCTTCAGAC
>CAZVPS010000225.1:0-3813 GCA_964629105.1 uncultured Anaerolineaceae bacterium | reverse complement strand
CGCAGCCCGGCCGGGACGCTCTCCCGGACCGCCCGCAGCGCCTCCTCCAGCCCGCCAGACCAGGCGTCGCCGTGACCCGGCAGGACGTGCCGCGCGGCGAGGCCGTCCAGGCGCGCGAAGGACGCCACGGCCTGCCGGTTGTCCTGGTTGAAGGTCGTCGCGAAGTGGGGCCCGGCCCGGCCGGTGATCACGTTGCGCGTGACGAAGACGTCGCCGACGAAGACCGCGTCGCGCGCGGGGACGTGGAAGGCGACGCTGCCGGCGGTGTGGCCGGGAACGTGGATCACCCGGGGCGCGCCGGGGAGATCGAGCGTGGCGCCGTCGAGGAATGTTCCCACCTCGGCGATCGGCGTCACCTTGGTCATGCCGTGGGTGAGCGCGAAGACGGCGAAGCCCGCGATGGCGCGGATGCTCCAGCCGCGGTACCCGGGGCCGACCGAGTCCCGAACCTGCTTCACCTCGCCGCGGGCGAGCGCTGCATCGTCCGGGTGAACGCTCACGGGGACGCGGCGCTCGCGGCGGATCCGCTCGGCGAAGCCGATGTGGTCCGAGTGGGCGTGGGTCAGGATGAGCGCCCGGACGTCGTCGAGCGAGCGGCCCATGGCGGCAAGCTCGCCCGGGAGGTCCTTCCAGTAGCCCGGCGCGCCGGCGTCGACGATCGTGATCTCGCCGCCCTCCTCGAGGAGGTAGACGTTGACGAGCCCCTCGCCGAGCCGGCGGATGCCCGGTGCGATCTCCATCGGCGGCGCCTCCCGTGCGCGCCGTCTCGGCGCGCCATGCCCGTCAGCCCCAGGGGCAGGATGCCCCGAAGAGGACGGTGATCATCGTCGTTCCGCCGAGCTCACGAACCCGGGTCTGGACCCGGCATGCGGGATTCAGGCCCACCGAATCGATGACGAGGCTGCCGTCCTCGAAGGGCCCGCTGAGCGCCTCTGCACTGTAGCCCGCGGCGCCGAGACCGCTCTGCATCGCCCGGGCGACGTCCTCGGGGGCGCTGTCGACGACGAAGGCGCCGCTGACCGGCCCTTCGGCCGGATCGCCGGGGTCGGCGGGCGTCGCGTCCGGCGGAACCGGGAAGCCGGGCGGCAGCGCGTCCCACGCCGTTCCCCAGGCCGTCTCGAAGGTGCCGGGGGTCGGCGCCGGGGTGCGGCCGCCGCTCCCCGGGACGTCCGTCGGTGCCGGCCGCGTGGGGGCGAGGGTCGGGGTCGTCGGTGGCGTCGGGGTTCCGGATCCGCCGCACGTCGCCACGACGAGGGCGAGGCCGGCAGAGATCGCGAGCAGGGTCGGGGTGCGGCGCATGGGCCGATGGTAGCCGGGAATCTCGCGGACCCCGTCGCTGCGCGGGGCGACGGGGTCCGGAGGAAATCGCCGCCCCCGGTCCCCAGTCGCGGGAGCAGCGCGGGTCGTTCGGTTCAGGTGGCCGTCCCGCCAGCGGCCGCGAGGACCGCCGGTAGGACGACGAGCACGAGCACGCTCACGAACAGGACGAGGAGGAGAGCCGGGAGGAGAGACCGGGTGCCGGCCGCGAGCGTGCTCATCGGGTGTGTGACGACGCAGGCCCCCGTTTTGTTGCACGCGGACGTGGGTTGACTGAAGAGAACAGGTGTTCTAGTCTGGTAGCGCCCCGCCGCCGCGACGGCCGCGCCGCCGTCCTCCACGTCGCCCGGGTTGTCCCATGTCCGCGTCGGCCTATGCTGAGCTCCACGCGCACTCCAGCTTCTCCTTCCTCGACGGCGCCTCCGCCCCGGCAGACCTGGTGGCGCGAGCCGTCGAGCTGGGCCTCTCGGCGCTCGCCGTCACCGACCGCCAGGGCCTGTACGGGGTCGTCCGGTTCGCCGCCGCCGCCGAGGAGACCGGGCTCCATCCCGTCATCGGCGTCGAGGTGGAGCTGGTCGATTCGCTCGTTCCGGATCCCCACGGGCTGGTGATCCCGGTACGCCGCCCCCCTCCACGGAACCGGCGCCGCGGCGCACCCGTCGCCGACGTCCCGCCGCCGGTCCCGCGCGGAGGGCTGCCGGCGCGGCCCCAGCCGGTCCGGGTCCGCCTCCCGGGCCACCGCGAGGCGGTCAAGGAGGACCACCGCGGGGTCGGGACGGCGGAGCGTGGGCCGCACCTCGTCCTGCTCGCCCGCGACGGGATCGGGTATCGGAGCCTCTGCGGGCTCGTCTCGCGGGCGAACCTCGCCGGGACGAAGGCGGCACCCCGGGTCACGCAGGCGCTCCTCGCCGAGCACGCGGAGGGTCTCGTGGCGCTCTCGGGGTGTCGCCACGGCGAGCTGGCGCGGCGGCTCCTGGCCGGCGACCGCGCGGGCGCCCGGGCGGTGGTGGAGGGCTATGCCCGGCTCTTCGGGCAGGCGGGGGGTACCGGCGGGGCCGCCGCGGCAGGCGGTGTCGCGGCGGCCGGCTTCGCCCTCGAGCTGTCCCATCACCTCCTGCCCGGCGACGACTGGCTCGTCGCGGAGACGGCCCGGCTCGCCGGCGAGGTCGGCCTCCCGGTCGTCGTGACGAACGACGTTCGATACGCTCGCCGGGAGGGCCGCGAGCTCCACGACGTCCTGGCGGCGATCCGCCACGGGCGATCGGTCGAGACGCTCGCTGAGCTGCGCACCCCGAGTGGTGAGCACTACCTCAAGTCGGGCCCCGAGCTCGCCGGGCTGCCGCCGGGGGACGAGGCTGCCGACCCCGCCACGGCGGCCGCCTGGCTCGAGGGGATCGCGAACGCAGGCGAGCTGGCGGCGGCCTGCCGGGTCGACCTTGGCTTCGAGCAGTACCGCTTCCCCGGCTTCCCGGTGCCGGGGGGCGAGACGGCCTTCTCGTACCTCGCCGAGCTCTGCCACGGCGGCATCCGGCGGCGCTATCACCCCGTGACGCCGCCGGTCGTGAAGCAGCTCGCCCACGAGCTCGACGTCATCGAGCGGACCGGCCTCGCCGAGTTCTTCCTCATCTGCTGGGACCTCATGCGCTTCGCGAAGGAGCGCCGGATCCCCGCCCAGGGCCGCGGCAGCGCCGCGGATTCGATCGTGGCCTACGTGCTGGGGATCACCCGGGTCGACCCGATCCGCCACAACCTCCTCTTCGAGCGGTTCATCAACGAGGGCCGCACGACCTACCCGGACGTCGACATCGACTTCAGCTCGGAGCGGCGCGAGGAGGTCATCCAGTACGTCTACGAGCGCTACGGCTCCGAGCACACCGGGATGGTCTGCAACCTCGTGACCTACCGGGCCCGTAGCGCGGTGCGGGAGGTCGGGGTCGCCCTCGGGTTCCCCCGGCCGCTCGTGGACCGCGTGGCGAAGGCGCTCGAGACGTACGACTCGGTGATGGTCCGGCGCGACCTCGAGGCGGACGGCGGCTTCGCCGAGTTCTTCCGGCGCCCCGACGACCTGCGGACCGGCGAGGCGTCGGCGGTGCGCGCGGGAGAAGCCCCGGCCGGCCGGGTGGTCGACGGCTCGGCCGCGCTCGCGGAGCAGCGCGGGCTCGTCGACCGGATGGGCCAGCTCGACCACGCCCGCGGCGGCCGGATCCGGACGGCCCAGGCTGTCGCGGCCGGGCTCACGTCCCAGGCCGGATCCCCCCAACCCCTGATCGCGCCCCAGGCTGTCGCGATATCGCCCCCAGCATTAGGGGACGGCGTTCCGGGGGTATCCGCTGCCGTTCCGGGACCAGGACCCCTCCCGGGGACGTTGAGCGACGCCGGCCGGCAGCTCATCCGTGCTGCGTCACGCCGGGACGGGGCCAGCGGGAGCGGTGGGATCGGCGGCCCGGGCCCGGCCGGAGGCCGCAGTCGCGCGCAAACCGCGCTGGA
The DNA here is from genome assembly GCA_964629105.1 of uncultured Anaerolineaceae bacterium. Taxonomy (GTDB): domain Bacteria; phylum Chloroflexota; class Limnocylindria; order Limnocylindrales; family CSP1-4; genus CTSoil-043. Next base: position 9 of record CAZVPS010000225.1, on the reverse strand, counting down.
CCAAGGAGG
>CAZVPS010000224.1:0-3826 GCA_964629105.1 uncultured Anaerolineaceae bacterium | reverse complement strand
CGGCCGCGTACACGAGGATCGCCTCGGGCGTCACGAGCTCCTCGCCCGGCGCCAGCGTCCACGCGAACCCGTCGGGCTCGATGCCGATCCGGACGCGAGCCGTGGCGAACGGATCGACCTCAACCTCGGCGCGGAAGTTGCCGGAGTAGACGAGGCCGAACCCGTAGGCCTCGCCGTGCTCCTCGGTCGTCGTCGATCGCTGCAGGACCACGAAGGGGTTGTGTTCGTGGCTCGACGCGCCGCGCAGGCTGCCCACCGACTGCCGGCCGGGGGCGAGCGATCGGGATGCGACGTGGCGCTCGCGCGACCACGTGCCGTCGAGCGTCACGAGGTCCCAGGCGGCGTCGGGGAGGTCGAGGGCGGCGCTCATCGCGCAGCGGACGCGGACCGGCGCCGACCCGCCGTTGCGGATCGCCGCGCTGCGGGCGATGACCGGGTAGGCCTCGAAGACCGTGTAGGACAGGCGGACCTCGACGCCACTGGGCTCGTCGGCGAGGTGCACCTCGACGGTCGTCGCCTCGCGATCCTCCTCGACGTACGTCGCGGGAAGCCCGTGGAGCCCGGGCTTCCCGGCGAGCACGCGGTGCCCGCGGTACGCGAGGTGGAGGACCGGCGAGCCGTCCGCGGGCTCGATCGCGAGCGCCGGGATGCGGAAGTCGCCGCTGCCGCCGGTCGGGTATTCACGCGCCACGGAGTCGCCGAGCCGGTTGGAGAACCCGAGGAAGGGCCGGCGAGACAGGTGGGCGTACGAGCACCCGGGCCGCAGCGTCGGGCCGAAGTACAGGTGCCCGAAGGATCCGTCCTCCAGCACCCGGGCGAGGTAGCTGATCCGCCCGTTATGGAGGTGCATCTCGTTCGTGGCGGCATCCCAGGCGGCGTGCATCGTCTCCCTCAGCGGCGGTCCGAGGCCCGCGCGCCGGCGACCGCGCCCGCGCGCGGTCGCCGCGCGGCAACCCCCGGTGTCAAGAGCCCGGGCCGGAGGCCGGCGATCGGCGGTGCGTCAGTCGGCACGGCCGTCGGGCGCCTCCGTCGCGCCCGGATCGACGACGATGAGCTGGCGGACGACGCGTTCGAGCGTCCGTCGAGCCTCCTCGTCGAGCCCGCGATCGGTGATGAGGACATCAATCTGGTCGAGCCGCGCGATCGAGCTGATCCCGATCACGCCCCATTTCGTGTGGTCGGCGACAATCACCAGCCGGCGCGCCGCGTCGATGAGGGCCCGGTCCGTGTCCGCCTCGAGGAGATTCGGGCAGGTGAACCCGGAGTGCGGGTCCATGCCGTGCACCCCGACGAACACGAGGTCCACGTGGACCGTGCGCAGCGCGGCGACGGCGAAAGGGCCGACAAGCGCCTCCGACGGGGTCCGGACGCCACCGGTCAGGATGATGGTCTGGTCGGACCGGCCGCTGTGGTAGAGGACGTCCGCGACCGGGATCGAGTTGGTCACCACGGTGATCCTCGGAGTGTCGACGAGGCGCCGGGCGAGCGCATGGGTCGTCGTCCCGGCCGAGATCGCGATGGCCATGCCGGGCTCCACGAGCTCGGCGGCCGCGGCCGCGATGGCGTCCTTCTCCGCCTGCTGGCGGCTGGACTTGGCGACGAAGGTCGGCTCGAAGAGGGCACGTTCCGCGAGCGCCGTCGCGCCGCCATGGACCTTCTCCAGGAGGCCGCGATCGTTGAGGATCTCCAGGTCGCGACGGACCGTCATGTCGGACACGCCAAACTCGCGGACCAGGTCCGCCACCCTCACCCCGCCGTCCTCCCGGACGCGCTCCAGGATCCACGCCTGGCGCTGGCGCGCCAGCATGACGCGACCCCCGTCCGGAGCCGCGGCAACCTCGGCCTTGCCTGACACGACGACGCGTTCTTCCCGCATGACGCGTCAGAGATTGCGGCAAGAACGCCCGAAAGTCAACGGACTCGAACAGATCGCACCGCAACAGGCGGTCAGAATCTTGACATCCGCGGATTCCTGAGTGCACACTCTGCGGGAACCTGTTTGATTCTGTCGCAGGTCTCTTTGGAGGAGCAGTAATGGGAGAACTGACTGCGCCCTGGCGCAGGTCCGCGCTCGTCGCGCTGGGCGCGCTCGCGATCGTCGTCTCGGCGTGCGGTGGCGGCGCCACCACCGCACCGACGACGGGACCCACCACCGCACCGGCATCCGCCGAACCGACCGCATCCGCGGCAGCGGGCCTCGGCGAGACGACCCTCGGCTCGAACGAGAGCGACGAGAGCCCGAAGGCCGCGGTCCAGGCGATCGTCGACTACTGCCAGACCAAGGCTGGCATCACCGTCAAGGTCAACGTCAACGACCACAACACGTTCCAGAACCAGATCAGCTCGTACCTGCAGGGCACGCCGGACGACGTCGTGAAGTGGTTCGCCGGCAACCGCGTCCGCTTCTTCGCGGCGCAAGGGCTGCTCTCCCCGATCGACGACGTCTGGGCCGAGATCGAGCAGTACCTGACGCCGGGCCTGAAGGCGGCGTCTCTCGGCTCCGACGGGAAGGCGTACTTCGTCCCGGTTTACGACTATCCGTGGGTCGTCCTCTACCGCAAGAGCCTCTTCGAAGAGAAGGGCTACACCATCCCGAAGACGATCGAGGAGTTCAAGGCCCTCGGCGACAAGATGAAGGCCGACGGCATCGTGCCGCTCGCCTTCGGCGACCTGGACGGCTGGCCGGCGATGGGCACCTTCGACATCCTCAACATGCGCCTCAACGGGTACGCCTTCCACATCGGCCTGATGGAGGGCCGCGAGAAGTGGAGCGACCCGAAGGTCAAGGCCGTCTTCGAGTACTGGCGTGACCTCCTTCCGTACTTCCAGGAGGGCGCTCCCGGCCGCACGTGGCAGGACGCCGCCAAGGCCGCGCTCGTCGACAAGGTCGCCGGGATGTACTTCCTCGGCACCTTCGCGGTCGAGCAGGCCGGCGAGGCCGGCGCCGACGTCGGCTTCTTCCCGTTCCCGCTCCTCGGCACGCAGTACGACGGCGAGAACGCGATCGACGCCCCGATCGACGGCTTCATGCTCAGCGCGAACCCGAAGAACCCCGAGGCGGCGAAGGCATTCCTCAAGTGCGTCGCCACCCCCGAGGCCCAGGTCGCCTACGTCACGAGCCCCGGGATCGGCAGCGTCGCGGTCTCGCCGCTCGCCGACACCAGCAAGTACACCGAAGTCCAGAAGATGTCCGCCGAGGTGCTCAAGAGCGCCGGCAACATCGCCCAGTTCCTCGACCGCGACGCTCGCGCGGACTTCGCCGGGCCGTCGGGCATGCAGGGCTTCCTGCTCAACTTCCTGGCCAACCCGAACCAGGATCTCGCCAAGTTCCTGGGCGAGATCCAGGCCTACTACGACTCCCTGCCCGCGCAGGAGTAGGCAGGCATCGGCGTCCCTGACCGACCGTGACCACTCGAGGCGCGACCTCGGTGACTCCCGCCCCGCCGGCTCCCGCCGGCGGGGCGGGAGTCTTCGCGCGCCGCCGGCGGCGCTACAGCCTCCTCACCCGGGGCGACAAGCTGACGCTCGCCCTGATGGTGGGGATCCCGACCTTCCTCGTCGTCTTCTTCATCCTGCTGCCGACCGTCGCCTCGGTCATTCTCTCGTTCACGAGCTGGAGTGGGGTCGGGGGCCTGGACAAGATCCAGTTCATCGGCCTCAAGAACTACACCGATCTCTTCTCGATCTATAAGCCGTTCTGGCCGGCCGTCTCCCACAACCTCATCTGGCTGGTCTTCTTCCTCGTCATCGCGACGCCGCTCGGGATGTTCTTCGCGGTCCTCCTCGACAAGAACATCCGCGGCACCCGCTTCTACCAGAGCGCCCT
>CAZVPS010000223.1:0-3837 GCA_964629105.1 uncultured Anaerolineaceae bacterium | reverse complement strand
GAGTCAGACTCGCCGGCCGGCCGGCACCGACCTCGAATCGGCCGGCGGGCTATTCTCCGCTCGTGGTCCGCCATCTCTCTCGCACCATCCCGCTCGCCGAGCTCCACTGCCACCTGGGCGGCGCCGTGACGCCCGCGATCATGTGGGGGATCGCCCACCAGCAGGGGATCCGGCTCCCGTCGAAGGATTACTGGGAGTTCCGCGACATCATCACGGTGTCGCCGACCCACGGCCACTCGTTCGAGGGGTACTTGGAGCTCTTCCACTGGACGGAGCTGATCCAGTCGAGCCCGCTGGCCGTCGAGCGCGCGGTCTACGAGGTCGTGGGCGGGGCCTACCGCAAGAACAACGTCACGACCATGGAGCTCCGCTTCAACCCGATGAAGCGGAACCGGGGCGGCGAGCAGGACCTGGACCACATCATCGCGGCGGCCGTGCGCGGGATGGACCGGGCCACCCTCGAGTACCCGGTGAAGCCCGGCCTGATCTTCTGCCTGGACCGGGCCTTCCCCTACCACCTCAACGAGATCATCGCGGAGAAGGCGATCGCCTGGCGCGACCGCGGCGTGGTGGGCGTCGACATCGCCGGCCCGGAGTCGAACGGCTTCCGGGTGAAGGAGTACCGGCGCCTCTTCCAGCAGGTCCGCCGGCATCATCTCGGGATCACCGTCCACACCGGCGAATCCGGGCCCGTCGAGGAGATCGGCGAGGTGATCGAGCAGCTCGAGCCCGACCGGATCGGCCACGGCGTGAAGGCGGCCTACGATCCGCGGACGCTCGGCATGATCCGGGAGCGGGGGATCGTCCTGGAGGTCTGCCCGACCTCCAACCTCAACACCCGCGTGGTCTCGGGCTGGGACGAGTTCCGCTGGATCTTCGACACCTTCCGCCGCAACGAGATCCGGTTCACCATCAACACGGACGGCCCGGAGATGCTGAAGACCTACATCCGGGACGAGCTCGCGACGCTGGGCCGGCTCGGAATCCTGGCCCTCGACGAACAGGTGGACGTGGCCCGGACCGCGATGCAGGCCTCCTTCGTGCCGAACGTCAGCGACGTCCCCCTGCCGCGGCTGGAGCCGGCCCCTCGCCAGGAGGTCGAGCGCGAGGAGGCGTGACGTGAGGCCGCTCAGGCTTCGCGGGGCTCGATCCGGTAGGCACAGGAGCGGTCACCCGAGGCGATGTGCGACGTGCGGACGACGCGCGCGCCCAGCACGTCCTCGAAGAGCTCGAGCTCTGCCCGGCAGGCCGCCGGGTGCCCGGCGGCGGCGCCAAGGATCGCGCAATTGTGCTCGCGGAGCTCGAGCGGGAAGCCATTGGACGGGGCCGTCTCGGCCCGGCAGACGTAGCCGGACTCGTCCTGGACCACCGCGAGCTCGCGGACCTTGTCGGCGAGGCCGGCCTCCGGGCCCAGGCGCTCGGCGAAGCGGGCCTGGATGCGCTCGCGCAGGAGCCGCCGGCGGGCCTGGAAGACCTCCTCGACGAGGGCGTCCCCGCCGACCTCGACGATCGACTCGAGGAGGGTGGTGGCCAGGCCGTCGTAGTTGGCCGGGAGGCTTCGCTGGGCCGCCGCCGTGATGTCGTAGAGGTGGCGCGGGCGGCCGACGCCGTGGCGGATCGCCTGGCGGGCGACGAAGCCGGCGGTCTCGAGCTCGTGGAGACGCTGCAGCGTGCTCGTCCGGCTCATCTCGAGACGGGCGGCCAGCGCGTCGGGACCGATGGCGCCGCCCTCGCGCAGCTCGAGGAGGATGGCGCGGCCCAGCGCGTCGTCCGGCGCGTGGCCGTTGCGGTGGCTGTTGGCGTGGCTGTTGGCGTGGCTGTTGGCGTGGCCGTTGCCGCCACCCGGGGTCGGCTGGGCGGCGGCGGTGCTGTCGCTCACGGGCGGAAGGCTAGCATCGGTCGCGTTCAACCGCCGACGGCGGCCCGCTCCAGGGCATCGCCAAGGGCATCCTGGAAGTCGGGCGCCCAGGGGCCGGGCCCCGCAAGGACGTACGGCGTCGCGTCGACGGTGCCGTAGGCGGCCGGGTCGGAGACGTAGCTGCGGGCGCAGAGGTCCACCACCGGCCGCAGCTCGTCGTAGGCCGTCACGTCCTTGAAGGCGTAGAGGTAGACGCGTGTCGGCTCTGCCTGGTCCACGCCGGAGGCGTCGAACGAGATCGCCGTGCGGGCGAGGCGCTGGTCGTAGCAGCCGGGATCGCCGGCGACCACGTTCTTCACTCCGACCCCGGCGAGCGCAAGCTCAGAGACGATCCCGGCGAAGGTGGTTGCCGTGGGCTTGGGCGTCTGGGGCGTGAAGGCGGAGCAGCCGCCGCGATCAGGGCCACGGCGACGAGGGTGGCGACGAGCGCTGGGCGCCGGAGCTGGCGGGCGAGCATGCCCGGAGGCTAGCACCGAGCGGCGCGGAGCGCCCGAAGGAGCCCCGGCCAGGCGGGTCTCAGACCGCCCACTCCAAGCCGAGGCGCGCCAGCGTGTCCGGGGTCGGGTTGCCGGTGTGGTCATCCCAGCCGGCCAGCCGGTAGTACTCGTCGAGGGCGCCCTCGATCTCCGCGCGGTCGAGCGCGACGCCCGCGGTCGGGCCCGTGCCGGTCAGCGGCCGGAAGAGCTTCCCGGGGAGCCGGTCCTCCCGCCGGCCGATGCCCTCGCGGGCGTTGAACGCGCGCAGCATGTTCAGGCGCCGCTCGCCGATCTCCATGAGCTCGTCGACGTCGAAGTCCGCCCAGCCCGTCACGGCCCGCACCAGGTCGACCGTCTCCTGCGGTCCATACAGGGTCCAGGCCGGACCCCACACGAACTGGCAGAGCGAGGCCGTGTCGAGGAACGAGTAGAAGTGCTGGGTCTTGAGCGCGAACCGGACCTTGTCCGGCCCGAGCGAGCCGGGCACCTGCGCTCCTTCGAACCCGAGGAGCTTGAGACGGTCCAGGCCAAGTTCGGCTGCCCCCTCCTCGATCATCGGGTCGTGCTCGGAGGACTGGTGGTCGGCCCCGAACGGGTTCACGGCGTAGACCACGGCGAGCGAGCGCTTCGCCTGCGGCATGTGGGCGGGAGCCTCGGCGCCCTTGACCGTGATCAGCAGGTCATGGCCTTTGCCCAGCAGGTCGGCGGCCCGCCGCGAGCCGTTGGCGAGGACGTCCCCGATGCCCTCCCGGGTGGCGAGCAGCTCGGTCAGGCGGACCATCGCCGCGGCGTCGCCGAACGGGGCCCGGAAGCCGATCTCCGCCTCGGTCAGCAGGCCGTGCTCGAAGCAGTCCATCACCCAGGCAACGGTCGCGCCGGTGCCGATCGTATCGAGGCCGTGCTCGTTGCAGATCTTGTTGGCCAGCGCGACGGCCGGCAGGTCGTCGACGCCGCAGTACGAGCCGAAGGTGGCGATGGTCTCGTACTCGGGGCCGCCGTGGCGCGGCTCGACGGCGCGGCCCTGCCACTCGGTCTCGACGACCCGCTTGCAGCGCACCGAGCACGCGTAGCAGGTGTCGCGCTCCTTGAGGATCGTCGCGGTCATCGTCTGGCCGGTGATCGCCTCGAAGCGCGCGAACTGGCCGGCGTCGTAGTTGAAGGTGGGGAGCGTCCCGGTGTAGTGCTGGTAGTCCAGCACGCCCGCGGTGCCGTCCTGCTTGAGGCTGGCCACGTCCGGGTTGTTCGGGATCTCGGCGGCGCCCCATCGGGCGAGCCGGTTCAGGCCCGCCCCGTCGGCCAGGGGCACCTTCCGGCTCGCGCCGCGCGCGACGATCGCCTTGAGATTCTTGGAGCCCAGGACCGCGCCCATGCCGGTGCGGCCGTTGGCACGGTTGGCCATGTTCATGATTGCGGCGAGGCGGACGAGCTTCTCGCCGGCCGGGC
>CAZVPS010000222.1:0-3886 GCA_964629105.1 uncultured Anaerolineaceae bacterium | reverse complement strand
ACCAGGAACCGTAGGCGGCAGTGAGGCACCTGGCGAGAGGCAAACGGCCCCCGGACGCCCAGTGCACTCGCCGGGCTGGGCTGATAAGTCGCGACTTGCTTATCCGATTGCCTCAGCACACCACAACATGTAGTGTCCGGGCATGGGCGGCAGGAAACCGGGCGACTACCCGAAGACCATCGCCGAGTTCCACCGCCGGTTTCCCGATGACGAGGCCTGCCTGCGGTATCTCGTCGAGACCCGCTGGCCCGTCGGGTTCCGCTGCCCCGGGTGCGGCAGCGCGAATGCCCGGCTCCTCTCCACCCGCCGCGTGTGGCAATGCCGGGCCTGCCGGCGGCAGACCTCGGCGACGGCGGGGACGGTCCTCCACCGGACGCGCCAGCCGCTGACCGCGTGGTTCACCGCGGCGTACCTCATGACCTCGTTGAAGCCCGGCATCTCGGCGCTCCAGCTCCAGCGGCAGCTCGGCCTCGCGAGCTTCGGGACGACCTGGATCCTGCTCCACAAGCTGCGCCGCGCGATGGTCAATCCCGAGCGACGCCGGCTCGCGGGCACCGTCGAGGTGGACGAGACCTGGATCGGTGGCAGGCAGGCCGACCTCAAGGGCGGGCGCCAGCGGCGGGGGCGCAAGGCGCTCCTCGTGGGGGTGGCAGTCGAGCGCCGGGAGACGTCCCTCGGGCGGCTGCGCCTCGAGATCCTGCCCGACGCGAGTCACCTGACGCTCGGTGACTTCATCGCCCGCAACGTCGAGCCCGGCTCCACGATCGTGAGCGACGCGTGGCAGGGCTACGCCGGCCTGGACCCGACCCTGTACACGCACCTCCCGCTCTCGCAGGCCGCGATGCGGCGCGCGGGAAGGGAGCCGGACGCGGTGCCCGGCGTCCATCGGGTGGTCTCGAACCTGGGAGACCTGGCTGCGCGGCACGCACCACGGCGTCGGAGCGGACCATCTCGACCACTACCTCGACGAGTTCGTCTTCCGCTTCAACCGGCGCTTCTACCCGATGGCAGGCTTCGCCACCCTGCTCGGCCTCGGCACCACCTCGCCGCCCACCCCGATCGAGCAGATCCTCTCGCCGCGGACGGTGCGACCGGCCGGCGGCCGGGCCGCTCGACCGGGCTCACCAGCGGCCGTTTCTCGATCGAGATCATCGAGCGTTCGTCGTTGGACGACATCCTGGCCGATCGGGGCGACTGACCGCCGGACACTACATGTTGTGGTGTGCTGAGGCAATCGGATAAGCAAGAGTCGCGAATAAGCGGCCCGCGCTAGTCTCCCCCTCGACGCCCGCCGCATCGGATGTGCCCCTGCCGTACATAGGGAATAGCGTGGCCCCCGGACGCCCGGTGCGCGTCCCATCCTCCGAGGAGAGCGGAGCGCCCGGGGCGGAGCCGGGGGCCGACGTCCGTGCGTCAGCCCCCGTCGACGCGAGAGTGGAACGGCGTCACTCCCAGTGGACCGAGCCTCTGTACTCGGCCAGGTCGCCGCCCCAGAATCCCCGGGTCCCGTTCCCGTGCAGGCCTTCGAGCCCGCCGGTGCCGCTCCGGATGAACTACTTCCCGGCGAAGCCGTGTCCGGTGTTCGCCAGGCAGCTGACGTCCATGACCATCGTGCCGGATCGACCGAGGACCGAGCCGTCAAAGTAGATCGTGAGCCACGCGATCATGACGGTGCGGTCGGCCACCCCGGTGAAGGTGTCGAACGATTCACCCTCGAAGCTGCCGGACCAACCGGTCCGGGCGGTGACCTCCGTGCCGCTGAAGAACAGGTTGCCGCCCGCGACCTTGTCGATCTCCAGGGTGATGTTGTCCCAGTCCCAGGTGCCCGACACGTCGGTGGGCGGCGTCGCCCTGGCGGGACCGGCGACGCTCAACGCGACCAGCATCGCGAGCGCACACGCGAGCGAGACGGCTCTCTTCCGTCCCACGGCTGCCTCCCCGGGACGCGCTCCCCGCGGGTCGGTCTCGCAGTGGCTCGGCGCGGTCCGGGCGGCCGGGGTATGGGCCGCGCGTCAAAGCCAACCTCTACACCGTCTCCCGCGTCCTCGGGCACGCCAGCATCGCGACGACGGCGAGCTTCTACTCGCACGTCACACCGTCCATGCTCCGGCGCTCCGCCGACCGGATGGACGAGATCCTCGGGAGGGCGTCCAGCGCGTGAATGTGGGTATGAATGTGGGTACGGCGCCCAATCGAAAGGCCCTCCGGTCCGCCCGGAGGGCCTCGTTCGTTCGTGGAGTCTGGTGAGCCCGCAGAGATTCGAACTCTGAACCTAGGGATTAAGAGTCCCCCGCTCTACCATTGAGCTACGGGCCCACGGGCGCTGGCGCCCGCGGAAGGATAGCGCAAGTCGCCTTCGCCATGCCGGAGCGGCTCAGGCACTGGCCTGGTCTCCTCGCCGTCAGACGCGCTCGAATGCCATCGCCACCGACCCGCCGCCCCCGAGGCACAGAGTGGCCAGGCCGTACCGGCCCTCGCGCCGGCGCAGCTCGTGGAGGAGGGTGGCGACGATCCGGGCCCCCGACGCGCCGATGGGGTGCCCCAGGGCGATGGCGCCGCCGTTGACGTTGACCTTCGCCCAGTCGAAGCCGAGGGCGCGGCCGTCGGCCAGGACCTGGGCGGCAAAGGCCTCGTTGATCTCGACGAGTTCGAACGCCTCGACCGGCAGGCCGGTCCGCGCCTCGAGGCGCCGCACGCCCTCCACCGGGGCCAGGAAGAGCCATTTCGGCGCGACCTCGGCCTGGGCGTAGCCGACGATCCGGGCGAGCGGCGTCAGGCCAAGCCGCTCGACGGCTCGCTCGCTGGCGACGAGCGTCGCCGCGGCGCCGTCGGTGATGCCGGGCGCGTTGCCGGCGGTGACGGTGCCCTCCGTGGCGGCGCCGCGGTCCTCACCGACCGGCAGCGCGAAGACGGGCTTCAGGCGCGCCAGAGCCTCGACGGTCGTGTCGCGGCGGGGGCTCTCGTCGGCCTCGACGAGCGTCTCGCGGCCCTTCGCGTCGCGCACGGTGACGGGCGCCATCTCGGCGGCGAAGCGGCCCTCGTCCTGCGCTGCGACCGCCCGTCGGTGGCTCTCGAGGGCGAAGGCGTCCTGGTCGGATCGGCTCACCCGCTCGCCGATCGCGACCCGCTCCGCGTGGGTGCCCATGTGGCAATCCTCGAGGGCGCACCAGAGGCCGTCGCGGACGGCCGCGTCGACGAGCGTGCCGTTCCCGAGCCGGTACCCGAAGCGCGCCCCCGGGAGCAGATAGGGCGCCCCATTCATGCTTTCCATCCCGCCGGCCACGACGAGCTCGGCGTCGCCGGCCCGGATCTCGGCAGCGGCAAGCATGATGGCCTTCAGGCCGGAGCCGCAGACCCGGTTGATCGTGGTCGCCGGCGTCTGGTCGCGAAGGCCGCCCGCCAGGGCCGCCTGTCTTGCCGGCGCCTGCCCGACCCCCGCCTGGAGGACCTGTCCCATGAGGACGTCGTCGACCTCGGCGGTCGCCGGGTTCAGGCCCGCCCGCTCCACGGCGGCGCGGATGGCAACGGCGCCCAGCTCGGTCGCCGGGACGCCCGCCAGCGCCCCACCGAACCTGCCGATCGGCGTGCGTGCCGCCGAGACGATGTAGACGTGGCCGTCGGGGCCGTCGAAGAGGCGTTCCATTCCCCGAATCTACCCCGTGTGCGGGACAACCGGATGATCAGGACGCGCCGAACACGATCCAGCCGACGAGGCCGCCGAGGATCATCCCGGCGGCGAGCGCCACCAGCCGCGGGCCGCCCGTTCCTTCCGGGCGGCGGTCGAGGCGCCACAGGGCGAGACCACCGACGAACCCGATGGCGACGACTAGTCCGATCAGGGTTCCCTGGGCCGCGATGGTGCTGTAGCTGCCCTGCTCGTTGAAGT